>JANMVB010000533.1:0-3840 GCA_031392305.1 Ferruginibacter sp. | reverse complement strand
AAATTGAATCAAAACCCAACAGCAGAAATGTGGGCACTTTTAGTTTCAACGACATAATTGTAGTGAGCCTTGAAACCGGCGTTGATTTTCCCGGGGTTGGCTTTATACCTGCCAGCTTTAGTTATTATTATTATGCCAAAGGCATAGGATTGGTAGAGGTAATTACGCAAGATCCTTTTGGACAGGGTTTTTATCACTCTGTGGTTAAAAGTTATTTTATACCATAAGTCTTTCGCTTGCCAGTTAATTAAAATGAGAATGCCATTACCGGTATTCTCTTTTTTTTGTGCTTAGTACCACAAGAACTACTTTTGCCGCCATGCAAACAAATAATATTTCTATTGAGCCGATATTGTCGGCATTAAAAATTGACACCCTCAATGAAATGCAACTGGCTTCTATAAAAGCCAACGAAGAAAATGATGAGGTAATTTTATTATCCACCACCGGCTCCGGTAAAACGCTGGCTTACCTAATACCGCTTGTTCAACAACTTAACCCGGATTTAAAAAAAGTACAGGCGCTGGTGCTGGTGCCATCAAGAGAACTGGCCATACAGATTGATGAGGTTTTTAGAAAAATGGCGACAGGATACAAGGTTACCTGTTGCTATGGCGGTCACAAAAGAGAAACCGAAGAGAATAACCTAAAGCAAACCCCTGCCCTTATTATTGGTACGCCAGGGCGTGTTGCCGATCATATCCGCAGAAACAATTTTCCGCTGGAAGAAATAACTACCCTGGTACTGGATGAGTTTGATAAATCGCTGGAGCTGGGCTTCCAGGAAGAAATGTCTTTCATCATTGGATCATTACCGGCTGTGAAAAAAAGAATACTCACCTCCGCTACCGAAGCGGTAAGGATACCTGATTTTATTGGAATTAAAAACCCGGTTAAACTTAATTTTTTATCTGCACAGATAGAAAAAGATGCGGCTGATGAACTGGTAATCATGACTTTGCAGTCGCCTGAAAAAGATAAATCGGAAACCTTGTTCAGGCTGATTTGCCATATAGGAAATAAGTCGGCCATTGTATTTTGCAACCACCGTGAGTCTGTTGAACGCACCAGCCAGTTGTTAAAAGATAAAGGGATTGTAAATGTATTTTACCATGGTGGTATGGAGCAACAGGAACGGGAAAGCGCCATGTGTAAATTTAAAAACGGCACTGCTAATGTGTTGGTAACAACCGACCTTGCTTCACGTGGGTTGGATATTCCCGATATTAAGTACATTATTCATTATCACCTGCCTGCTACCGAAGATGTATATACGCACCGGAATGGCCGCACGGCACGTATGGAAGCCGGTGGTAAGGTTGTACTCATTTTATCTGAAGAGGAAAAGCTGCCGGGATATATCAGTGGTGATGTAACAATCATCAATTTACCGGAGCGGCTTGAATTACCTGAAAAGCCAAAATGGTCAACATTGTTTATTGCTGCCGGCAAAAAAGATAAGGTGAATAAAATTGATATTGTTGGGTTTTTATCAAATAAAGCCATGCTTAAAAAGGATGATATAGGATTGATAGAGGTGAAAGATTTTTTCTCTTTTGTAGCTGTAAGGAAATTAAAAGTTGGTGAGGCTTTGGAGCTTATTAAAAATGAAAAAATAAAGAACAAAAAGGTTAAGATTGCTATTGCGAAGTAACGGCCCCCTTCATCCTCTTATGCCAGCGGCATAACCTCTTTGTAGCATTTAAAAATAAAATTTAAATTGCTCCAGAGGAGCAAGCTGTTTATCTGATATTCATCTTTGACAGTAATTTAAAATAGTGTAAACAACCTACAGCATCCTGGTATTCCTTGTAATAGATTATATATTACAGGTTGCTCTTCTGGAGCAAGAAAAAAAATAAATCTATATTCTACAAAGAGGTTGCTCCTGCATTTTCTACTAAGATTAAAAGGCTAATTATCAATTTGGATACATAAGCTCAATAAGAAAATAAAAAATCTTCACTCATATTTTGAATCCCTGGATTTGAAAACTATCAGGTGGGAAAAGCTCCACATTGGTATGCTGTACAAGGGAGTGACACAACGATGATGACCAATGCTTTATAGCTGGAGCAAGGAAAAATAGGGTTGTTAGAATTGAGTAACATAAAAATATTTTACTCCTTACTCAGTTCCGGCTGCTTAAATGAAGCGACAAAACTTAATATACTTTCTTCGAAACGTTGGGTATCGTTAAACATAATTGAGTGCTGTATGGGCATTACATAAATGGGGAAATCCTGTAGTTTATTTTGAAATTTCTGGAGGCGTACACCATCTTTTTCGGTGGTAATAATTATTTTATTGCCAGAAGGGATTGCCCCGAATTGCTTTTTAATTTCATCCATATCATCAATGGAAAAAATGTGGTGGTCCGGGTACCGGAGCATATCGTATGACTGTACTTTGTCTGTAAGATATTCCTGCAGGTGCCGTGGGTTGGCAATGCCGCAAACGAGTAAAATATCCATATCCTGCCGGATGGATATAGGCTGCTTTGTAAATAAATGATAGGGTCTTGCGTAAACAATTTCAGCAAAATACACCTGCTGTTTACCTGCAATATTTAATTCATCAAGTACTGTATCTCTTTCTTTTTCAGTGAGATCAGTCTTACACTTACTCACAATAATTATCTCTGCCCGCCTTGCACTTTGCCGGGTATCCCGTAAATCTCCGGCGGGTAAAAAAAAGTCTCTTGTGTACAGATTTTTATACTCAGTTAAAATGATATTGAGCCCTGCCCTTACGGAACGGTGCTGAAAAGCATCGTCTAAAATGATCACTTCTGTGCCCGGCTTATCGTGCAATAATTGTGGAATGGCTACCAATCTTTCTTCGCCAACAGCCACGGTGATGCCAGGAAATTTTTGGTGAAACTGCATGGGTTCATCTCCAATTTCAAGTGCTGTTGTAGTTTCGTTGGCAATGCCAAAGCCCCTGGTTTTTCTTTTATATCCCCGGCTAAGCGTAGCCGTTTCGTATTTATTTTTTAACAGCGACACCAGCAGTTCTACCATGGGTGTTTTGCCCGTGCCACCGGCAGCGAGGTTGCCCACACAAATAACCGGGAAATTAAATTCGGCAGATTTTAAAATATTTTTATCGAAGAGCCAGTTTCTACACCACACAATTAAGCCATAAATTATTGAAACCGGGAGAAATAAGTATCTGAAGCTTTTTAGCAAGTTGTTGTATTAAGTGGTTGTAAGTAAAGCACCGGGATTTCATTAGAAAACCTTTTTGCGTGAGGCCGCAAATTACTAAAATTGCCAGATAGTTTCGGGGGTTATGCAGTAGTTAAGTTTTACGTCGTATTTATTAAGATCAAGGATCTGGTCAACCGGTTCAAAATAACTGAACCCGATTTTAATACAATCTTTTCTGCACTGCTTTAAAAAATGATCGTAGTACCCTTTACCATAACCTACCCTGTTACCCTTTTTATCGAAGCACAATAAGGGGACAATTACCATATCTATTTCGGAAGGGAACATATCTATACCATCAACTGGTTCAAGTATGCCATACTTATTAATTTCAAATATTGTTTCGTCATCAACAACTACCGATACAAGTTCAGGCATTTTACCCCCTTCAACCATTACCGGGTAAAACAATTGCTGGCCTGGATTTTTAAAATAACAATAGTCTGTAATTACCTGGGGATCAAACTCATTGAACTTTTCAATGGAGGAATAAGTCATGATCAGCGAAGGTATTTCAATACCTGCCTGCTGAAATTTTATCAATATTAAATCGTCCATTTTTAGCCTTGCAGCTTGAGACAGCTTAGCCCTTTTGTCTAAAAAATGTGTGCGGATTTCTGTCTTGTTC
>JANMVB010000140.1:0-4207 GCA_031392305.1 Ferruginibacter sp. | reverse complement strand
GTGGGCATATGCAGGAAAAGTAGCAGAGCTGTTAGCAGGCATTGGTTTTGTACTGGGTTTATTTACAAGATTGGCATCTATAGCAACCATTGCAGCATTCATCGGTGTTATTTTTATATTGGGAGATAAAGGAAAAATATTTCAGGGAGATCAGCATCCGTTTTTATTTATTTTATTAGCGGTGGTTTTTTTATTTACTGGTCCCGGAGCTTTAAGTGCAGATAGTTTGATTTTTAAAAAGAGAAGATGAATTGAAGCAGCTGAATAAAGATATAAAGTACAAGAGTGATTCATTTTTTCTCTTTCACTGAAAAAAAATGAACAAATCAAAGATTGCCAATGAAGTTGATTGCAGTACAATTGCTGGGTTTAAAAAAATAATTGCCACTGATTCGCAGATTTTATAAATAGATTAAATGCCAGATAGTACACAAGTAAACTTAAATACCAAAGCAACGAAAGAAAATACTTTCGATGCTATCGTTATCGGCAGCGGCATAAGCGGCGGCTGGGCTGCAAAAGAATTGTGCGAAAAAGGGTTGAAGACATTGGTATTGGAACGTGGCAGAAATATTGAACACAACAAAGATTATCCCACCGCCAATTTATCCCGGTGGGAATTGCCGCATCGTGGCGATATGACATTAGAAACCAAAAAAAATAATCCGCTCATCATCAAAGCTTCCGGGTATGATGAAACCACACAGCATTTTTTTGTAAAAGATGCCGATCATCCTTATGTGCAGGAAAAACCATTCGACTGGATTAGAGGCTACCAGGTGGGAGGAAAATCTTTAACATGGGGCCGGGCCTGCGCAAGATGGAGTGAGTATGATTTTACTTCGCCCATGCGTTTTGGTTATGGTGAGTCTTTTCCAATAGAATACAACGACATTAAAGATTGGTACAGCCATGTAGAAAAATTTATTGGTGTGTGTGGCAATGCAGATGGCATTCCATCAATGCCCGATGGAGAATTTCTACCTGCCTATGAATTGAATGTGGTGGAACAGCATTTGCAAAAAATAATCAAAGAAAAATTTAACCGTCATTATGTTTCGGGAAGATGGGCACATATTACCGAAGCAAAACAAATTCATATTGACCAGGGCCGCACACAATGTTTGAATAGAAATTTGTGTATGAGGGGTTGTCCGCTGGGTGGATATTTCAGTTCGGTAAGCAGTACCTTACCGTGGGCAAAAAAAACCGGCAACTTAACAGTGCGTCCACATGCTGTGGTTCATTCAATTATTTATGATGAGCAAAAACAAAAAGCCATCGGCGTAAAAGTTATTGATGCCAATACCAAAGAAGAAATTAATTATTATGCAAGAATCATTTTTGTAAATGCTTCTTCATTAAACACCAATTTAATTTTATTAAACTCTGTTTCCAAACGTTTCCCTAATGGATTGGGGAATGACAGCGGCAAACTAGGTAAACATATTTGCTTTCATAATTACCGTGGCAGCATGTATGGATTTATGGATGGCTACTTAGATAAATATTATAAAGTTGCTAAACCTGCCGAATGCATTATTGCCAACTACAGAAATGTAGAAAAAAGAGATACTGATTTTTTTGGAGGTTATGTTGTTTATTCCGGTGCCAGCAGGGAAAGATTGAGCGATAGAAATATTACTCCTTTGCTTGGTGCCGAATATAAAGAAGCCATGAGCGAACCAGGCGCATGGAGTGTGTACATGTATATGCAGGGAGAAACGATTGCAAAAGAAACGAATCATGTGCGGCTAAGCACCACCGAAGAAGATCAATGGGGCATTCCTTTACTCATTACATCTGTTGGGTATGATGAGAATGATGATAAAATGGTAAAAGATTTTTTAGAGCAGGGCAAAGCCATGATGGAAGCTGCAGGAATAAAAAATATTAATACCAACGACAGTAAACAGGCACCTGGTCTGGACATTCATGAAATGGGTGGTGTACGCATGGGCAGCGATCCAAAAACTTCTATGCTAAATGAATTTAATCAACTGCATCATTGCAAAAATGTTTTTGTAACCGATGGCGCCTGCATGACGAGTGCCGGCAGCCAGAGCCCATCTATTTTGTACATGGCTTTTACTGCAAGGGCTGTGGCGCATGCGGTGGAAGAAATGAAAAAAGGGAATTTGTAGCCCCAAACCCCTCCCGAAAAATCGGGATAAATGCCGGGGCTTTAGAGCTTAAAAATTTGAACAATATTATTTACAGCATATTTAAATATTATGAGGTCAGTTTCAGTTTTTCTTAACCCCATCCTTACAATTTTTAATTTGTTCAGTTTTTTTTCTTTCAGTAAAAGAAAAAAACAGAATCACTTTTATGCTGCAGTAATTCTTATTATCAGTTTAGCGGTATTTACAAATAAGGCTACTTCGCAGGTTCCCCCTTTAGGGGGCGGAGGGGGCTCCACCTACTGCAACCCTATCAACATCGATTACGGCTACACACCCATTCCAAATTTTAGCGAATGGGGCCGCCACCGTGCTACCGCCGACCCTGTAATAGTAAATTATAAGAACGATTATTATTTATTTAGTACCAATCAATGGGGCTATTGGTGGAGCAGCGATATGCTGAACTGGAAATTTATCAGCAAGAAATTTTTACGTCCCTGGAATACCGGCACCTACGATGAACTTTGTGCACCGGCTGTTGGAATTATTGGAGATACGATGATTGTATTTGGCAGTACCTACACCAGTAAGTTTACTATTTGGATGAGCACTAACCCCAAAGCCAATGAGTGGAAACCATTGGTAGATAGTTTTGAAATTGGCGGATGGGATCCTTCTTTTTTTACCGATGATGACAATAGATTGTATATGTACAATGGGAGCAGTAATAAATTTCCGATGTATGGTGTTGAGCTTAACCGAAAAACAATGCAACCCATCGGTATAAGAAAAGAAATGTATTTATTAGAACCCTGGCGTTATGGCTGGCAGCGTTTTGGAGAGCATATGGATAATACTTTTTTAGATCCGTTTATAGAAGGCAGCCACATGACGAAGTACAATGGGAAATATTATTTGCAATATGGTGCACCCGGCACCGAGTTTAGTGGTTATGCAGATGGATTGCTGGTAGGCGATGATCCTTTGGGTCCGTTCACGGCTATGCCCGATCCGCTAAGTATGAAACTGGGTGGTTTTGTAAGAGGAGCAGGGCACGGTGCAACATTCCAGGACAACAACAAAAACTACTGGCATATTTCTACAACTGTACTTTCAGTAAAAAATACTTTTGAAAGAAGACTTGGCATCTGGCCAACAGGATTTGATAAAGATGGTGTGATGTGGTGTAATACTGCCTTTGGTGATTATCCGCATTATATACCGGCAGCAACTATTTCTTCACCAGGTTTTGAAACAAATGGCAAGTCGTCATACTTCACTGGCTGGATGTTATTGAACTATAATAAACCTGTACAAGTTTCTTCAATTCTTGGTGGTTACCTGCCGAACAATTCAGTTGATGAATTAGCAAAAACATACTGGAGTGCCACATCAGGCAACAAAGGAGAATACATACAAACCGATTTAGGAAATGTATCAACAGTAAATGCAGTGCAAATCAATTATGCCGATCAGGATGTTGCTGATGATCATTTAGGAAAAATAAACCTGCCTACCGGACAGGCAGGTGGTGGCGAGCAATATCATCAATACAAATTATATTCATCTGTTGATGGAAAAAAATGGAATGTGCTGGTAGATAAAAGTAAAAGCAAAACCGATGTGCCGCATGATTATGTGGAATTAGAAAAACCGGTACAGGCAAGATTCATCAAACTGGAAAACTTTCACATGCCTACGGGTAAGTTTGCTATCAGCGGATTTCGTGTATTTGGCAATGGTAATGGCGCAAAACCTACTGCAGTGAAAAATTTTATTGTATTACGTACAGAAAAGGATAAACGCAGTGCTTTCATCAAATGGAAGCTGGTAGATAATGCCTTTGCCTACAATATTTATTACGGTACACATCCCGACAAGTTATACACCTGCATTATGGTGCACAGCAATAACGAATACTGGATGAAAGCTATGGACTCACAAAAAACATATTATTACAGCATAGAAGCAATAAATGAAAATGGAGTGAGTGAAAGAACAACAGTTATGAAAGTTGAATAAAATATTATTATGCAAACAAAAATTTATCTCAATTACGAAACCTTATCGGCTGCCGTTGC
>JANMVB010000335.1:0-18286 GCA_031392305.1 Ferruginibacter sp. | reverse complement strand
TCTACCCTTGTTGGCGTAAGGTAGCCCTGGTTTACAAGAATGCCTCTTTTACTAATGCACAACGTCATGATGTTGCCAATGTATTCCGGCTTGCTGATCATCTGCGCCCTTATAAAAGGCTCTTCAATTTTTTCAATCCTGGTTGGGTCGGGCATCTCTGTGGGATTGTTTACGGTAATCACTTCACCCTTTGAAGTAGTGGCAATAAAACTAACGTTGGGTACGGTTGTTATTACAGTTTGATTGAACTCTCTCTCCAGCCGCTCCTGTATAATTTCCATGTGCAGCATGCCCAAAAAACCGCAACGAAATCCAAAGCCCAACGCCTGCGAAGTTTCCAGTTCAAACGTAAGCGAAGCATCATTCAATTGCAGTTTATCCATGCAGTCACGCAGCTCTTCAAAGGCATCTGTCTCTACCGGAAAAATACCTGCAAATACCATTGGCTTTACATCCTGGAAACCTTTTATAGATTCAGTAGAACCATTTACAGTGGTAGTTATGGTATCACCTACTTTTACTTCACGGGCATTTTTTATACCGGTAATAATATAGCCAACATCCCCTGCCCTTACTTCACTTTTGGCCTCCATACCCAGCTTTAAAATCCCTACTTCATCCGCACCATATTCGAGCCCGGTATTGCTGAATTTAATTTTATCATTCTTTTTGAGGGTTCCATTAAATACCCTGTAATAAACAATAATGCCACGAAAACTATTATACACACTGTCGAATATCAATGCCTGTAAAGGTGCATCTACACTGCCGGTTGGTGCCGGGATGCGTTCAATAATTGCGGTTAAAATTTCTTCGATACCTATTCCGCTTTTACCACTTGCCAATAAAATATCTTCGGGCTTGCAGCCAATCAATTCCACAATCTGGTCCGTTACTTCAGGTATCATTGCACCATCCATATCAATCTTATTGATCACGGGAATTATTTCCAGGTTATTATCAATAGCGAGGTAAAGATTACTGATGGTTTGGGCTTGTATCCCCTGCGATGCATCTACCAGCAACAAGGCGCCTTCACATGCAGCAAGGGCACGGCTAACTTCATAACTAAAGTCCACATGGCCGGGTGTATCAATCAGGTTAAATACATACTCAACACCTTTCCATGCGTAATTAATTTGTATGGCGTGGCTCTTAATGGTAATACCTTTTTCCCTTTCCAGGTCCATATCATCCAGCACCTGTGCCTGCATATCCCGTTCGCCGATTGTGTGGGTAAATTCAAGTAAACGATCTGCCAATGTACTTTTTCCGTGGTCGATATGTGCTATGATGCAAAAATTTCTGATGTTCTTCATGTACGTCTGTCCCTGTTTTTTAAGAACGCAAAAGTAAAGTAAAAATGTGGTAAATATTGGCCCGGCTTAAGTACTGCTATTTAGCTGCGGTGGCGTCGCACTCTTGTACGTTTGCAGCAATGGGGATCATTAATTGCGTTATGATAATGGAAAAAAAAATTACAAACAAATTTGATAGATTTAATAAATGAAAGGCTATAAATGCGCTAACAAATTAAAAGATTACCTCCAAAAATGCTCTGCGTAAATAATAAAATCCATGCATAAATTCTGTAATTATTAAAAAATAGTAAAGGAAACTGGTAAATAAAATTGGCTATCAAAAGTTGTTGTTTGCCCGTTTTAATTTGAGAAATAAATTACCTGAAATCATTTTTTCATATTGAAAAAAATAAATAGAAAGATTATTTGGAATATTAAATAATTATTATACTTTCACTTTTTAAATGATTGCAACGCTCACCCCCTTTCCTTAAATAATCCAATATTTACTTCGAAAGCTATCGCTTAACAGAACTCCATTTTTTATTATTTGTTAATTACCCATTGGTTCTATTTTTTCCGGCCTATCCAACTCGCCATTTTTAACTGGATTTTTTACTATACATATATTTCTACGTTAACCTAAAACTCAACCAAATGAATTCCTTTACCTTTCCCCCTATCCGGAAAAACCAGGGTTTATCCTGGATTTTTCTTACATTTTTCACCAACTTAATGCTATTGTCAGCCGCTACAATTGCGCAGTTAGCACCAACCGTTACTACCAATAAATCAGATTATTCACCCGGAGAATATGTAATTGTAACTGGTTCAAATTGGGAACCGGGACAAGTTGTAAAACTTACTTTTACCGAAACACCCCTCTTGCATCCTGAAGAATATTTATATGCGACTGCCGATCTGGCCGGCAATATCTACAACGATGAATATTTAATTGATCCACACGATTTGGGACAATTTTTCACATTGGTTGCGACTCAACAAAGTTCTGGCTTAACAGCTACCACCACTTTCACTGATGGTGGAGGAGCTTATAGTATAAAGTGGTCTGCTGCAGATCCGGAGCTGAACAGAGCGCCTTACCTGCCTACTTACGCTAAGCTAACTCCCGGTTCACTTCTATGCCCGACTCCAAGTGGGGGTTTGGGTCGTGCTTTTAATCCACTTGCAAATGCTGTGGCTTATGCTTCTCCGGCCACAGCGTCCAATAACGATGGAGTAACATCTTTGGCCCCCAAAGACATGGCCTTGTGCCAGGTTGTACCTTTTTTCCTGGAGATCACCGTAAGCGGCGTTACCACCCCGGAAAATGGCATCATAACAATTAATCCGGAGTGGCTTGCAAAAACAACTAGTGGAGGCAATTTTGGATTCGATCCTTCCTATGGAATTTATTGCGCCTTTGAAGATTATGGAGACCCTGGAACATTTGACCCTCTATCAAACGCAAAAGTAGATTCCTATTCCGCGACTACCTTAGATGTTGGAGGCAATAACGAGCGAATTTCCGGAACGGTTCAGTTGTCGGGACTTGATAATGGAGACAAAATCATTGTGGAGCTTTGGGTGGTCCTGAAGTGTACGATTCCTGTCGGCACAACGGGGAATGTGCAGACTAGTTTGGCCAGCGCTCATACCGGGCCTACTAATACAACCGGGAGCAATATCAATATCGGCAACCAAACTGTTCCCCTGTTGCAGGTGGGGTCATTTTTCACAGCCACTGCTGACATCCAGGTTACTAAAACTGCCAGTCCTGTTTGCATTGACCAAAACCTTACCTACAACATTATCGTTACAAATAACTCTACTACTACCATTGCAAATGGTATCGTTGCCACGGACGTCCTTGGGGCAAATCAGACCTTTGTTTCAGCTTCCGGGTCAACCTTCACACAGTCCGGACAGACGGTGACGTTTTCAGTGGGGGCACTTTCGCCTTTACAGTCAATTACCTTGACAGTGGTGGCCACACCAACATTGAGTGGCTCAGTAACCAATTCGGTCAGCGTTACGGAAATAAGCAGTGATCCTGTCTCTTCTAACAATAGTGCTACAATCAGTACCAGTGTGTACCCGCTGCCAACATGCAGTATTACGGGAGGGCTTTCGACGATACCTTCAGGCACTACAACAAATTGGTGTGCGCCTGCTGGCATGAGTAGCTATTCGTGGACCGGTCCCGGGAGCTTTACTGCTACTACACAGTGTGTTGATGTTAGCATTAATGGAGAATATTCCGTTACTATCACCAATTCCAACGGGTGTATCAGTACTTGCAAACGGCAGTTGACCGTTACAGGCTGTACAACTACGTCGCATACAACAACTATTACTCAGTGTGATGGAAGTTATACCTGGGCAGGCCCCTTAGGAAATGGCCAGACTTATACTTCATCCATCAGTGGAGTTACATTTGTCTCTACCAATGCAGCAGGTTGTGATCATACGGAGACTTTGAACTTAACGATCAATAACAGCACTTCTCATACAACCACAGTTATGCAATGTGGTGGAAGTTATACATGGGCTGCACCGATTGGGAACGGAACGACCTACACGACTTCAGGCACCTATACTAATGTCACAAAAAATGCAGCGGGTTGTGATCATACCGAGACTTTGAATTTAACAATCAATCCATTGCCATCAGTAACCGCCATAGGCGGTGCATTTACCAAGACCTGTGCAGTTAATGTAAATGGTAAAACGATTGGAGAGACACCGGTATCAGGACACAGTTATTCCTGGACGCCGACGACAGGTCTGAGTAATGCATCCATTGGTAACCCGGTCGCAAATCCATCTGTGACTACCACCTACACAGTGACCAAAACAAACACTACCACTAAATGCAGCAATACAGCCACCGTGACTGTCACGGTAAGCTCATGTGATGTTTATTATACCTATACACAGGGCTATTATAGCGGTACTGGATCATCTTGCACGCCAATTGGAGGCACAAAGGTTGGAGCCCTGGCTTTAGTACAATATGCACTTGACAATATGGATGGAATTCCTGGTAATAGTTTAGGTCAGTTATACCTCGGCAAATCAGGTGCGTCGTTTACAATGAATTATGCGGATGCATCGAAATTGGTGGCGGTATTGCCAGGCGGGGGAACAGCAGCCAGATTAGTTGCTAATTACACTCTCCCTCTTCCATCTACTATACTGAAGAATGGTAAAATAAATAATGTGCTTTTGTCGCAGACAATTACGCTTTCATTGAATACAAATATTGCCGGGAACGGATTGGGCTCGTTTAAACTTCAAAATGGATATCTAACTACCATTTCTGGTTCGGGATCTTCTTGTCCGAGGACAGTTGCAGCTTGTCCAAATGCCACTATCAGTAGTATGAAAATTACAACGAATACAACGTTGATGAACTTGTTGAGCGGTCAAACTGTTAATTATTTATTGACTCTGGCGAGCAATGCCTTAGGTGGCGTTTTGCCGAGTGGTGTTAAATATTCAGATATCAATAACGCTGTGGATGTGATCAACCGGTCATTTGATGGAGGCCGCTTCTTTTTGGGGTATTATGGTGGTACGTCCCCACAAACCTGCACATCACTTCAAAATTCTACGCCGATTCAGTACGCTAATGTTGCTGTAAGGCAAGCCTATGTGCAAATCAGCGAGCAAGTTAATGTTACAGAGCTTTCCGTAACCTCTTATCCAAATCCATTTACAGACCGGGTTAAGTTTAGTGTTGTTTCACCGGTTTCTGGAAATGCTTCTTTAGATGTTTATAATGTTTTAGGACAAAAATTGCAAACCGTTTACCAGGGTTATTTATTTGCAGGCAGATCTCAAATTATAGATTACGTTATTCCTGTTTCAATAAGAGGTAATTTAATTTATACGTTGAAGGTTGGAGAACACCAGGTGAACGGCAAATTAATTCAGGTTAAATAAGTAAATATTAATTTGGGATTTTAGTAAGGCTGCTCAATTGAGCAGCCTTACTATTTAAAGAGCGTTATCAAATACCCTTTAAAAAGAAAGTGAAATTTGACAACCTGTACAAATAATAATCATTGCTTTATTATTTTGTTATGAAAGAATTAAACAAGCTTCATTTTATTAAAACGTAATTAAAGCTCCCCAATGGTATTGAGTACAAGAGGGCGATGCAACGATGACCAAAATGGCTTCTCTGCCCGGACAAAAAATCTTTCCTCTTTTTTTACTTACTATTATAAAACACAAGCAAAACTTATTTAAACAGGCAGAAAAAAAAGCCTGGATTTGCTGAAATATTTTTTTATAAAATGATAAATATTTTATGAAAATTGATAAAAATTATTATAAGTTTACATAACCAAATCCTCAAAAAAATCTTGAACACTCCCAATATGGAGCAGCTATATACATTCTGTTCTAACTTCTAAAAAATCCAATACCTATTCAGTTAAATATATTACTTTTTTAAATGATTATGAGCTCATAATTAAATAGCATGAGCATGACTGAAATTAATGATTGATTGCCAATTCTTATCAAAACCCTTTCTCTTTACTTCCATTGAATTTAAACCTGTTCAAATACCAAATTTTATTGCTAATTAATAATATTAAAATTACACCTGGCCCCTACAGGGCTTGTGTTAGTGGTTGTAAATTTTTTATTTATTTTCTCCTACACTTTCTAAAACTTAAACGATGAAAAAAATTAAATTGCCATTGATAGTACTGCTGGCAGCAGGCCTGTTAACCTTAACTTTTTTTGGTTGCAAAAAAGAAATTCAAACTCCCGGCTTAACAAGCGCAGCGGAAATAAAAACAAACCTTGATGCGCCGACTGTAAAATGCGCTGTATGTGCAATTCCTAACGGCCCATCAATTGCTATCCAGGTATGTGCAGGTGCCACAGGAACCCCTGCCGGGTTTTCAGTACAGTGGATGTTAAAATCTGAATATGATGCAAATGGCGGATGGCCTGTGGCTGCCGGGGCAAATTCTTCTTTTTGCCAGGCAACTTATTCGGGTGCACCAACCTGTTCAGTTTATGACCTTGCTCCAAACTCCTGCGCTGAAGTTAACATTGGCGACTACCCTTTTGACGATTGTGGGGTTTCCAGCGAATGTGCCAACAAACCTTTGATTTGCGGCCAGGAATATATTTTCCGTGCGCTGGCTTTAAATGATCCTAATGGGCTGGGGGTTAGTGAATTTTCTGCCAACCAGGTTTGCTCTACGCAACCTTGTGTTGAAGGAGGGTGTACCTATACACAAGGATATTGGAAAACCCATGGGCCAACACCAAAAGGAAATAATAAAAATGAATGGCCTGTAAATTCACTTACAATAGGAACGGTAAATTACACTGCTTTGCAATTACAATCCATCTTCGATAAAGCACCCGCTGGCAACGGCCTTATTTCATTGGCACATCAATTAATAGCCGCTAAATTAAATGTAGCAAAAGGCGCCGCACCAACTTATGTAGCAGCTAAAATTGTTGCCGCTGATGCATTGATAGGTGCTTTGGTGATTCCCCCTGCCGGTGGAGGATACCTGGCACCAGCAACTACAAGCGCACTGGTTACTTCATTAACAAATTATAATGAGGGAATAATTGGCCCGGGCCATTGTAAGTAAGATTTACTTTTTTTAATTTTATTGGCCGTCCCGGTGGGGCGGCCTTTTTCCATGGGCTTTTAATTTTATTAAGATCAAATTTGCATTACTCTACTGAATCGGTAATGTTATTTACAGGTTTTAACCAAAAAAATGTTTTAGCACGTTCAATACTTTTTACAAACCTTCATAAAATGATTAATTCAACTTTTGCAAAAGAAAACCACTTGGTGTTTTAATAAAATGATTTTAACCTTAATTTTATTTCATGCTTAAAAAGGGCCTGATTTATTGTGTATTTATTATTACACTTCTGTCTTTTGTTTCGTGCCAAAAAGAAACTGATTTTGCACCCCGTGATTATAAAACTTTGGGTACGGCTGCCCGGGAATTACTTGCTGCCAATACCCATCATTCATTAATTGTTCAGGTAAGTTATATGCCGGGTTACGCACCAGATATTGCGACAGTTAATAACCTATCTGATTTTTTAAATACCTATTTGAATAAACCGGCGGGCATACAAATTATTTTACAGCAAATTCCGGCAAGTGGAAAAACAACTTTAAACTTACAGGAAATTGTAGCACTTGAAAAATCTTACCGATCGGTATTTACAGGTAGCAGTATGATTGCGGTACATTTACTGATCACAGACAGCTATTATTCAACATCTTCTACATTTGCTACCTCTTACTGGAATACCTCATCTTGTGTATTTGGTAAAATTATCAATGATAATTCAGGCGGGCCGGGCCAGGTTACAACAACCCAGCTAATGAGTACCATTATGAAGCATGAATTTGGCCATTTGTTAGGCCTTGTTGACCAGGGCTCACCCATGCAATCGACACATATAGATGTGGGGCATGGTGCACATTGTACTAATAAAAATTGCCTCATGTATTATCTTATTGAAACGAGTGCTTCGGGCTTAGCTCCTTTTCCATCTCTTGATACTAATTGTATAAATGATTTGAAAAAAAATGGGGGAAAATAAAAACCTCTTTCTAACTTCCTGCATTTGCTTATTGAATAACCTCTTTGCATCGTGGCATCATTTTAGAACATGTTAATGTTTTTAATAAAGGTGTTTTAAATAATGAAAAATAAACTTGTTACTATTTCTACAATTATTTTTATATCTACTCTCCTGCTTACAGCATGTTCCGACCCTTCGCAAAATTTAAAGCAAGCGCCCAATACCGGTATAAGTAAAGATGGCTTACCGGCACCATATTCAACAAAATCAAAGATAAATTTTAGTAAAGTAATTGGTTGGCCGGCTGGCAAAACACCTGTTGCCCCGGCAGGTTTTGTTGTTACAAAATTTGCGGATAACCTCCATCATCCCCGATGGATTTATGAAGCAGCCAATGGGGATGTTTTTGTTGCAGAATCAAACACAAAGTTGTCGGGCCTAAAGCGGATTGGGGCAAAACTTTCCCGAAAAATAAGTACCCAGGGATATGGTGTGAGCGCTGACCGTATTACAATGTTTAGAGATGGTAATGATGATGGTATTCCGGAAAGCCGATTTGTATTTGCTGAAAACCTAAACCAGCCGTTGGGTATGTTGATAATTAATCATCACTTTTATGTTGCCAACACAAATGGGTTAATGCAATTTGATTATATACCTGGCAGCACCAGGCTTGGTGGTGAGGGTAAACAAATTGTTTCTTTACCTGCGGGTGGTTATAACAATCATTGGACGAGAAATATTATTGCAGGAAAAAAGGGGGATAAAATTTATATTTCAGTAGGATCTGGCACCAACATAGCCGAACATGGAATGGCAAATGAAATACGGCGGGCAAATATTCTTGAAATAAATATTGACGGTACAGGGGAAAGAGTTTATGCAAGTGGCTTGCGCAATCCCGTTGGAATGGATTGGGCACCCGGTACCGAAACCCTATGGACCGCAGTAAATGAACGTGATGGCCTGGGAGATAACCTTGTACCCGATTATTTAACCAGTGTAAAAGACAGTGGATTTTATGGATGGCCCTGGAGCTATTTCGGTGAGCATAAAGACCCCCGGATGAAAAAAAAGCAACAGCCGGAAATGGTAAAAAAAGCCATAGTACCCGATGTGGATTTGGGTGCTCATACTGCATCCCTTGGCCTGGCATTTTATAATAAAAAGGCCTTCCCTTCCCAATATCATAATGGTGCATTTATAGGACAGCATGGGTCATGGAACCGATCTCAACTAGCCGGGTACAAAGTAGTGTTTGTACCTTTTTCCAAAGGCAAACCATCAGGGAAGCCAGTAGATTTTTTAACAGGATTTATTGCGGATACAGCTAAAAGCGAAGTGTATGGTAGGCCAGTGGGAGTAACAATTTTAACCGATGGATCTATGCTTGTAGCCGATGACGTTAGCGGAATAGTTTGGAAGATTAGTAGTAAAAGCTAATATATAACCTGGTTTCTTATTTATATGATATCTTTTCTTTAATTGAGTGGCTGTTTTATAATAACCTTTCAATATGTATTTTCTTACTTGTTAATGTCTGCTATCTTTTCCACATCAACTCCCTGATGGCATAGTTGTTGTTTCCCCTCAACAACTTCAAAGCAATATTGCATTTACATCTTTTTATTTTATCCCACATCAACATCAATAATGAAAAAAAATCTACCTGTGTCCATAATTCCATCAATCAATTAAACACGTAATTATGAAAAAGGCAATTTTTAAATTTGGTTTGGCTGGCATGGCTATCATTGGTTTCACGGCGATGAAAGACATAGCACCAGCCAATATTACCGGTAAAGTTACACCCGCAGATGCTGCAGCAGGTGTTTGGGCTATCAAAGAAACTGATACCATTACCGGGGCAGTAAGTTCCGAAGGTACTTTTTCGCTGGAAGTAAAGCCTGGTACCTGGAAGGTGATAGTGACTGCAAAATCTCCTTACAAAAATACAGAGGTTGGCCCGGTAGAAGCAACTGAAGACAAGGTAACTGATGTAGGAGAAATCAAACTTGAACAATAACTAATTTCTATTGATCTGGTATTAAAATATTCAGCCATCAACCATTTTGATGGCTGAATATTTTTAACCCTTGGAATTTCAAATTTTAATGAATCACCCACTCAATAAAAAATTCAAACTAAAATATGCTGATATAAAAAAATCACTACTAAATTATTTTGCTTGTAAATTTATCGGGAAATTTAAGGATGAATTGTATTATTAGCATAAATGATATTTCAATCAGAACCGATCTGCAACCGGGAGATATAGGCTATGTAATTTTTATGCATGGCCATCTTTATAAAAAAGAATTTGACTATGGGCTTCAATTTGAACAATATGTAGCCAGCGGATTAATTGAATTTTATAATCAATTCGATCCTGAAAAAGATAAGGTTTGGATATGCGAACATCAAAATAAAATAATTGGTTTTATGCTGCTGATGCATCGGCCGGATAACGCAGCACAGTTGCGTTATTTTATTTTAGAGCAACCTTACCGGGGTATTGGCCTGGGAAAAAAATTGATGAATTTATTTATGCAACATTTAAAATCAAAAGCTTTCAAATATGCATATTTACTAACTACGCAAGAGCAGGAAGCGGCGATAGCACTTTATAAAAAACATGGCTTTACCCTTACAGAAAAAAGATCGGCTGCAATTTTTGGGAAACCGCTAAATGAAGAAAAATATGAATTGCAATTATAATTAGAGGCTGATTATAATTGCTTATAAAAATTAGTATCACAATTATTTTTTTTAGCTAAACTAAAAAGCCTTTGTCAATCTTAAGTTTAAGTTTTTTGCTAACTCATTTTTTTTCACCAGCTTTTTGTCCATTGTCAGCATTGTTGTGTCACTCCCTTGTGCCGCATACCTATGGGGAGCTTTAATTACAGTATGTGGTTAAGAAACAAAGGCTATACAACAACAAGCACCTGATTATTTTTATATAAATCTTCTGCGTAAATATTTTGTCCTTGAAAATTCATTTCATAGATCAACCTCAAAAAAAAAGCTGCCCCAAAATTGGAGCAGCCAGTAGTTCATGTGTGTGCATGTAAGAGTTATTTTATTATCACCTTTATAGTAGTTATTGTTTTATCAGGTGATGTTACTTCCATCAGGTAAATACCTGAACTAAGCTTATAATCCGGCGTAATGTATTCCATTGAATTGCCTGCAGCATGATTTACATTTTTGATCAATACTGTCTGGCCCGCCTCGTTCAGCAACCTTGTTTTATAAACTCCCGAAGGCATATTTTTAAATTCGGCCCCAATAACCCCTGTGGTAACGGGGTTTGGATAAACCCTTATGCCAGAAGGCGCATTTGTTATCAATACAACCACAGCTTTGCTATAAATATATTTTCCATCCCTATCAATACTGCGGACCCTGAAATAATTATTACCATTAGCAGCGTTCATATCAAGCCAGCTATAATTTGTGTTGTTGCCAGTATTTGCACCAGTGGCCAAGGTATTATTTACTTTCACAAAATTTAATCCGTCAAAGCTTTTTTCCACATCATAACTTATGATATTGAGTTCATTTTGCACAGCCCATTCTACGGCAATATTTGCTGCTTGCTGGTAAGCGTTGATGGTGCTAATTGTTACTGGTGGTGGTGGGGGCGCAACCTGCTTAAATACAATCTTGAACCTTGCTGAATTTGAGCTGGCAGCATCACCATTAATCACAAAATCATGTACGGATTTTGCAGTTACACTCAATGGAGTTTTTGCTCCGGTATAACTATCTTCCAGGAAGGCCGTGAGTGATGGATCGAGATTCTCTGGAACAAATTCAAAACGGTAATTGCGTTGTGTCGTTTTAGTGAGCCTTAAATATAATGTGTCATTTGCAGTTATCAACGGCCGTCTCTCTATTGATATGAATTTTGAATAGCGTAATAAACCGAGGTTCTCCGTAATATTTGTAACCTTCAATGCATCGAGGATGTCCACTTTGTCATTATAACTGGCATCAAATTCTGCTCTTGAACCATCTATCATCAAAGTATTATTGTTTGAATTTAAATGTAACAAATTAGTTGTGATGGAACGACGTATTCCGGCAGGGTTTACAGGCCGGAACATTGCCCTGTTATCGTTAGTTGATTTATCATCTTCATTAAATGTAACTGATGCACCATTACCTATTACCTGTACAAAAAATGCCTGGCTGGATTGAATATGGTTGTTTTGCACAGTAGCGGGAGTGCCCGTAAAAGTACCTGGTGTAACAAAATCTTCCATGGTAACAAAACCTCCAAGTGTACCTAAATTAGGATCATATACATAAAACCTCCTATTATAAACATTGTTGAAGGTGAGTTTTGTAAAATCTACTGCTGAGGCATAAGGATTACCAATCATGGGAAACCAACCTACAGTAGCAGTCGGATAACTAAAGGTTTGTGCATTGATTTGTAAATTACCAAAACTGCTTAAAGTGGTTACGTTTGTGTTGGGAACAACAGTATTATCTAAAGGTCCTCTTCTTCTATCGCCTCTTATAAAAGTTAGGTATCCAATATTTGCCGGCGTACCAACTCTTGGAGAAAGAATTTGAGTATGTGTATTTTGAACATCAATATAACCGCCAGTTGCATCATTATATGTTTTCAAAGAATAATTCGCAAAAAAGCTATAATCCATTCCATTGGCGACAGTAACAACAGGCGCTGATACAAACATCCCCCTGCC
Organism: Ferruginibacter sp.; assembly: GCA_031392305.1. Lineage (GTDB taxonomy): Bacteria > Bacteroidota > Bacteroidia > Chitinophagales > Chitinophagaceae > Ferruginibacter. The sequence continues at coordinate 5,670 of JANMVB010000335.1, read as the reverse complement.
TGGCATATATACTGCAGGAGCTTTTTCCTGCCATGTATCCCATACGCTACCTGTGTTACTCAATGGCGAAGTGATTAGGCGCCAAGAACGTTGGGCAGGGAAAAAGCGTTCCACCGTTACTTTGCCATCAAAATTATTACCCGTATTTATTGGCGTGTTAATGCCAGTATTCGTAATATCAGCAACTCTTGCTGTGGCGCCGGCAGTTGATATTAAAACAATATTATCGAACGTGTGAATTGTTGCATTGTTTACATTTCCAAAGTCTATAGTACCGGTAATCTTTAGTGAATCATTTAAACCCGTAACCTGCAACCCTATTGCACCGCTACTATTGCTATCGGTTAAATTCTTAAGCACTTTATTGGCAAAATAACTTCCTTGAATAGTTTGCAAAGCTGTACCATTCATTTCTAACGTACCGTTAGTGGCATCCCAGGTACCATTTTGTGTTATATCACCACCAATTTTTATTCTTGCAGCATGTGTAAATATAGCACCGGGATAAATGATCAGGTTGGTAATTCTTGGAACAGGCGAATTATTTAAAGTTGGTTGAAAAGTGTTCCAAAATGGAATATGAACATTAGGACAAGCAGTTGCAGGAAGAATGCTACCAGACCAGTTTGCCGCTGTATTCCAATCTGTACTAACGGTACCTTTCCACACATACAAAAATGGTAAATCTATCGGGTTTGAAGTAACGGTAGCGCATGCGTTAGAAGTTACCACCCTGTAAAAATAAAAGATCTTTGTTATCCCTGGAGTATCAATTTTTAGTGTATTTGTTGTCACCCCTGAATAAGGAATTGCATTAGCCGTAATGTCTGTCCATGGACCCGCATTACCATTAGTACTCACCTGCCATAAGTAGGTTGGGTTAGTACCGTTGGCTGCTGCTGTAAGAAAAGCATCATTACCTAAACAAAAATTTGGAGTATTGATTACCACGCTGCTAACCGGATCATTTACAGTTATTATTGCAGAGCCGGAAAATGTACCTTGACACGTACCATTTGAGAGTGTGGTAATTGTATAAGTTGACGTAATTGAAGGACTAACATTCAAACTGATAGTACCCGCTGTTCCTGAAAAATTAGTAGTAGTACTACCATTAGAAACAGTTCCGGTAATTGTTCCAGGACCAGAAAGGGTTAAACTCAAAGGTGTAGTACCTCCATTACAAATAACTGCTGTTCCACTTAAAATAGCAGTAGGCGTTTGATTAACCCTTACAGTAAATGTTGTTGGTGCACTATTACATCCGTTGGCGTTTCTTACACTTAATGTACCTGTGTAAATGCCTGCCGGAGTATTTGCAGGTACCTGTATAATAATTGGGCTTGCAGGTAATGATGCATTAACAACTGCAACAAATGGCGTCGAACTCCAGGTAATGCTATATTGGGTTGGATTGTTCAATGGACTATTATATGACAGTGTAGTTGTTTGTGCAATACCGGATGAACATATATCTGGTGTTGAAGTTGAGGCTGTAATTGTAGGTAAAGGATTTACAGTTACCGTAACTGGCTGTGTTCCTCCAGGACATCCTCCTACTGTTGTGGCAATTTGGTAAGTAATTGTTCCACTTTGTGTTGGTGTTGCAATAACCGTATTTCCAGATGTTGTGTTTAACGTTGTGGGGATTGGATCAACCCAGGTATAAGTTAGATTTAAGCCTGTAGTTGGTACCTGAACCCCATCTATTGCCCAACTACTGTTTGGTGTACCTACGTATTTAAAACGAATCCGCAAATTCTGTAACCCAAGGTAATTGTTAAGGGAGATGTTCATGTTTTGCAATGTGCCTACGGTTCCAACTATTCCTAATGTTGAAACGCCGGTATAGGCTGGCACGAGTGGCAAATAATTAGTACCCCCGTCAGTAGAAATCTCAATACTTGCCGAAGCACCGGCAGCTAGTTTATAAGCCTGGTATAATTGAAGATCTGCAGTTGGCAGTCCAATTAAACTAAAAATCGGTGTTTCTAAAACGGTAGTAGAATTGGGTGCAAAAGTGCCACCAGTGATTGCAAATTTTGAATTATCATACGTATCATAAGTAATACCTGCAAATGTTTTTGGCCCATTTGTCTCCTGCCATGCTGCATTATTTGTATTATTGCCAGATGCTGGCAAAAAGCTTCCGGTGCATTGTCCATCAACACACCATCCCGGAGGGTTTCCATTATTGAAGTTGCCGCCTGATGCAGGAATTCCCGTAGTAGGATAACCGATACTTGCAGTGAGCGTTGAAGATTGCCCCAGGCAAATAGTAGCAGGAGTTGCAGTGACAGGTGAAGGCGGATAAGGCGGAACTACACTGATAATTGCATATCCGGAATAAACAATGCCACACACTCCACTTTGTATTACTGCTCTATAAACCCTGGTTTGTGATAAATTCGAAATAGCTAAATTCGGTGAAGTGCCGGAAACGTTCGTCCACGAAGCACCGGCATTTGTTGAGTACTGCCAAACGGTAACACTTCCTGTATTACCAGTTAAAGTAAGGCCCACACTATTAGGAGAAGGACAAATCGTCTTAATATTGGTTAAAAGAGATGTGCCATCTACTGTTAAAGTACCTCCTACTGTAGTTGGGCTTACAATAATAGTGCCGTTCATAGAGTTATTTATGCAAGGCCCTGCTGTGGTTATAGTATAGTTAAATGTTCCTGCAGCGGTAGGTGTGCCGCTAATCGTGAAAATTCCTGAATTGTAAGAACCTGTTACTCCGGGTGGAAGGGCACCTGCCGAAATAGAAGCTGATGTTCCACTTCCGCCTATCTGGTAGGTAATATTTGTAATAGAAGTGTTGATACATTTAGTTTGAGCATCAGTTCCTGCAGCAGAAGTCAAAGCAATAGTCGAATTTGCTACAACAGTGATTGATCCATTTAGTGTGACGTTTACACAAGGCCCTGTTGTTCGTACTGTATAAGTGAATGTTCCTGAAACGGAAGGGGTACCACTAATAGTGTAAACATTGGTGGTTGTATTATATGAACTATTGACACCAGTAGGTAGTGCTCCTGCTGAAATGGTCGCACCGTTTCCTCCTCCACCTATTAAATAAGTTATATTGGTAATGGCATTATTAATACACATTGTCTGTGTGTTAGTGCCTGTAACCGAAGACAAGCTAATGGTGGAATTTGCAAGTACAGTGACACTTCCATTAATAGAACTATTAATACATGGCCCCGTAGTAGTGACTGTAAAAGGGAAAGTTCCGGAAATGGTAGGAGTACCACTGATAGTGAAAAGTTTTGTAGTTGCATCAAAAGAACCTGATACACCAGAAGGAAGGGTACCCGCTGTAATTGAGGCCCCAGTTGCCCCGCCACCAACCCGGTATGCAATAGGCCTGATTGCGACGTTAATACATCTATCCTGCAAATCAGTTGCCAACATAATGGTTGAATTATCTTGTACTATGATACTTCCGGTTTTGAAATTGTTTATGCATGGCCCTGCAGTTGTAATTGTATAATTATATGTTCCCGGAACTGTTGGTGTACCAGTTATAGTGAAAATTTTTGTGCCGGGATCGTAAGAGCCCGTTACTCCGGAAGGTAATGATCCAGCTGTAAGGGATGCTCCTGTTCCACCTCCAGCTACAATGTAAGTAATATCTGTAATTGGTATGTTGATACATTTTGTCTGGGCATCTGTACCTACAGCAGATGATAAGTTAATGGTTGAATTTGCCTCTACAGTAATACTTCCGCTAATTGAATTGTTTATACAAGGCCCGGTAGTCGTGATTGTATAATTAAAGGTTCCGGAAATTGTTGGTGTGCCAGTGATGGTAAAAATTTTTGTACCTCCATCGTAGGAGCCGGTTACACCGGAAGGCAATGAGCCAGGAGGGATTGATGCTCCTACGCCACCTCCACCAATGGAATATGTGATATTTGTTATAGCGGTGTTTATACATTTTACCTGTGCATCTGTGCCCGCTGCAGATGTTAACGAAATTGTTGAATTTGCCCCTATTGTAATTGTTCCCCCCAGCGAATTGTTAACGCAGGGACCAGTCGTAGTAACTGTATAATTGAATATGCCAGTCGAAGTTGGCGTGCCGTTAATTGAGAAAACACCTCCGCTATAAGAACCTGTTAATCCAGTTGGAAGTGTACCGGAAAGTACGGCACCTGTTGCCCCACCTCCTACAACATAAGTGATATTTGTAAAAGCATCATTCAGGCACAATGTCTGAAGGTTGGTGCCAGCCGCAGATGATAAACTGATCGTGGAATTATCCTGAACGATCATACTTCCGCTTAAGGAAGAATTTAAACATGGCCCTGAAGTAGTAACTGTGTAATTATAATTTCCTGGAATAGTTGGCGTACCTGTGATTGTATAAATTTTTGTCGCTGCATCATAAGAGCCGTTTACACCGGTAGGTAATCCCCCGGCAGTAATTGATGCCCCTGTTCCACCACCACCAATTAAATAGGTAATATTAGTAATTGTTGTGTTTACACATTTTGTTTGAGCATCTGATCCGGCTATGGAGGATAATGCAATTGTTGAATTTGCCTGTACGGTTAGTAAAGCTGAGTTAGATGTGATAGTTGCACAAGTATATCCAACAGGTCCGCTTATAACCACATCATAATTACCAGCGTCTGTTAAACTAACAATATTAATGTTATAGGATGAAGTAGTTGCTCCGGAAATATTTGCACCATTTTTTCTCCATTGGTAAGTTAGCGGATCTCCGTTGGCATTGGCTACTACATTAAAACTAACAGCAGACCCGACACATAATGTTTGAAATACCGGTTGACTGGTAATGGTGATAGATTGATCAACGTTTAAGGTTACTTCATTTGATTTAGCAGAAACGCATGGAGCAAGTCCACTTACTATTACATAATAGATACCATCGTCCGCTAACGCAGCCTGGCTGAAATTTAAAATATTGGATTGTGTACCTGTAATAAATGCTGTATTCACTAGCGCAGTTCCAGGGAAAGTTCCTTTATACCATTGGTAAGTAAGTCCATCACCGCTTGCAACAACACCAAAACTTGCAGGATTGGATGCACATATACCGATGTTGGAAGGTTGGGTGTTAATAGTAACCGCACGATTGACAACAAGTGTTGAATTTATAGAGGTAACTGGTGAACATGGGCTGGTACCAGTTATTACTACATTATAATTATTCGCCGCATCTGCAACAAGCACATTTGTTATAGTTAAGGTAGGAGAATTTACACCGGAAATATTACCGGCGTTTGCTAAATTGGATGAGCCTTTTCTCCATTGATATGATAACCCTGTTCCCATAGCATTCACACTAAAAGTAATTGTAGAACCTGTACATGCAGCCTGAGTTGATACAGGCTGGGTATTAATAACCACTGCATCATTCACTATCAATGCTGAATTGTTAGAAGTTACAGCCGTACATGGTGCTGTGCCCGTTATTACCACATTATAATCCGAAGCGGCATCTGCTGTTACTGAAGGATTAATGGTTAAAATATTTGTAGTAGCACCTGAAATTGAACCGCCGTTCACTAAATTGGTAGTTCCTTTTCTCCATTGGTAGGTTAATCCTGTACCGGTTGCCGTTACACTAAAGCTTACTGAGTTACCGGAACATACTGTTTGGGTAGTTGCAGGTTGAGCTGAAATTGCTACCAC
>JANMVB010000329.1:0-2108 GCA_031392305.1 Ferruginibacter sp. | reverse complement strand
TCTGAACTGAGACTATATGAACATGGAGGGCATGGATTTGGCATGAACAACAAAACAACTTCTGATAGTTGGATGGATCGTTTAAAAAGCTGGCTGCAGGGCAATCAATTTCTTTAGTGCTGTAAAGCAAAGGTGAGATATCAGCAGTGAACTGTGAAAATCCAATAATCGCATACTATACAGGATGTTCCTGTAAATTCGAGAGCTCAATTTCAGGTTAAAAAAATGCTCATTGAGTGTGAATCAAAAATGCACTTTGTATACTATTTGTGGATAAAGAGTGAACAAGCGGGGTGATTTTTTATGTGCAGGCATAGCACTTCGGGCCACGTTAATTTGTTGTGGATATAGCCCGTTTTTTTTGAGTTTTGATTATGCGGCTCTTGATTGGTTTACCTGCTCCGTTTTACTTTTTAGTATACGTTGACTGATAATGGAAGCATTAGCTGTAAGCATACCTAAAAATATCCAGCACTTTTCTGTGTGTTCATTGCGTGCATTTACTTTTTGAAGCAGGTAGTGATTTTTATCATTGCCAAAACTGCCTTCTAATTTTGTTCCTCTTTCTTTATTCAATATGGCTCTCATTATTTTGGCTGCGGGTATGTCACGGCTTTTTTGCCTGCCTTTGGGAATAAAATTGGTGATGATATTATTGGCAGTAGCATATTTTCTGTTAGCATTGGTGGCATAAATGGCATCGGCGCTGTGATGAGTACACTTACCAAAAAATCCTCTTTGCAAATAAATGCCATTTTGATAGCGGGTGCCTTCATTGAAGGCCTCATAACTAAAATGTTCTATAAAGCTGATGCCATCTATCTGGAGCTTGTTGACCTTAGCACCAAACTCAACAGCCTTGGTTTCTTTACCTCTTACAATAGGACGTATGTACGGCTTGCTTAATGATACAATACGGTTTTTAACAGGTTCACTGGCCGGGCCATAGGCTTTGTAGTGCTGCTGTTCATATATTTTGAGTATCGTTTTCCAGCGGCGCTTAGACCGGTTGGAGAAAGACAAAGAATATTTTTGTTCAAGTGTTTTCACCTGTTCTATGAGGCGAATCAAAAACCTGAGTAATTGTTTACGCAGTTTCCTTTCCTGGCGTTTGGTTTTCTTTTTTCTCTTTTGATAAGATAGCACATTTAATTTATGTTTAGCATAATTGATACGGCTGTGGCGAAGCTTTGCTGTTTTTCGCAGTCCAATGAGCTGAAGGTATATCTCCTTGCAGCATTGCCAAAGCAGTTTTATATCCGTAGGATGGGCGATGCGGCTTTCGTAGCAGGTGGCATCTTGGGACCCGATATTTGTATGTTCCATATAAGGCTTCCAATGAATAGCTAATTGCTTTTGCAGTTCGGCAATATTAAGGCGACGGCCAATATAACCACGCCAGGTGCTGGGCAGATTGGTATCTTTTATTTTTTCATGCGCCTTCAATTGTATGCCACAAAACATTTGCATGCTCCAGTCATAGTTGATCCGCTCTATAAGCATTTCATCACTCAGCCCCGTATAATGTTTTAAAATCAGCAGGCCAATGGCCCCTTTTAAATCAAACCAGGGTTTGCAACCTTTACCACTCAGGCTGTGGCGGGGTGCCGGAATTTTAGCAGCCAATTGCTCAAAAGGAATAGCAACATAGAGCTGTCCCAGATCAGAATCTAAAAAACGGTGGTGAAGCAACTGTTGGTGTGCAAATAGTAAATTTGCCATAGTTCTTAAAATTTAGCTGCCTCACTTTGCGCATTTGTTATGCCATTGTGAGGCTTTTTTAAAAACTATTTCTCCACAAACTCTTGTCCAGTGTGGATTTCGTATTTACAGGAAGACCCTAAAAAGATTATAAGAATAATTTCATTGATCCGTCTGGAAAACCTGTACGAAAAGTGCAGGTTTTTTTTATCAGCCAATATGGAATTAAATATTTATGCATCACAATTCCATCTGCACAACATTCTTTCATTTAATACTAAGCTTCCTGATCTCCCTTTCGAGCTGTTCTTCGGTGAGTGGCTGTTCGGTAAATTTCCGATACTTAATACTGTTATTAATTAAAAGAGTAGCAGGAATAGTGCCTGACCATGTTTCATCAATCCTGG
>JANMVB010000283.1:0-9779 GCA_031392305.1 Ferruginibacter sp. | reverse complement strand
AGAGCAGTATAGTGTGCCCCATGGCGATTGGAAATTTTATGATCCCAGTGGGCGCATATCAAGGCTTGACAAATACGACCGTGGCCGTTTGCTAAAAGATGAACCCGAAAAAACTACTGCTGTTGCAGTTACAAAAACTACAGAAGAAACCCCCAAAGAAAAAGTAAAGACAAAGGAAATATTAGAGTACGAAAAAAAGTACAGTAAAAAGAAACGCAAACAATTAGAACGGGTTGGAAAAACGGGATTGTAAATTTTCTTTATATTATCGCTGTACTATATTTTCCTTAATTATTCATTGCCCAAACATTTGTTCCCTGATCAACATCGTTGTGTCACTCCCTTGTACGGCATACCTGTGGGCAGCCTGTTAGCATCCGGGCATTTTTTAAATTATCCAAGGCTAATAACTTTTCAAAAGGTATAATTTTTTTTTAAGCTGTTTTTTGTAAAACGCAATTAAAGTTGCCAATTGGTATGCCGTACAAGTGTGCGACGCAAGAATGCTTATTTGAAAAACTAATGCCCGGACAACAAACAAATTTGCCTTTCAAAAGATTTCAGTTTCATCATCCAAAGAAAATAATCTTACTGAACTGCCTCAATCAACGCATGACAAAGAGATAAACTTTACAATTATTTAATTTATAAATAAATCATTGCGTTGTGTGACCTTTGCAAAATATTTTACACATCAACAATGAAAAAAACAATTACAGGGTATCACCTGGGCGACAGGCTTGATTTAAAAGAATTGAAAAATAACCTTGCGTACAATTGCATTTATGCAGACCCTACAGAATTAATGTACGATACAGAAAACAATTCATACATCGGAATATTCGATTATGGAAGTATCGTTTTTTTTGGTGTTGATAATAGTATTCAAACAAGTATCATCAGTGCAGTACGCCGGATTTTAAACCTGGACAGTACAGAACTAAAGCGTGAAAATTTTGATGTGGAAATAGATCCTCAATCATCTTACAAAGTTATTTTCGACAGGCTTATCATTAAAGAAATAAGCATTGATATTGCAAAAATTATCATGCTGAATATTGCCCAATCTGTAGCATTGGATTATTACATTGAGCAATCAAATGTTTTGTTGCAGCAAACCTACCAGTTTAGCCTGGAGCTGGAAGAAAAAGGTAAATTTTCGATTAAAGGAAAAAGGCTGTTGAAATACATTGGCCGGTTGTTAAACTTAAAAAATAAAATTACCCAGAACATATATATTTTCGACAGCCCCAACCTTACCTGGAACGATGAATACCTCAATGTAATCAACAACGATTTAAGCCGGGAGCTGGATATTAAACTGCGGCATAGCAGCCTGCAGGAAAACTTAAATACGGTAAGGGAAAACCTGGAGATTTTGAAAGACATCAACCAACACTCTCATAGCAGTAAGCTGGAAATTGTTGTGATTGTTTTGATTGCAATTGAAATCGTAAACCTTTTTATTGACAAATTACTTTAATGCCTGCTTTGCAGTTATTAAAAACTATATTTTAATGAATGCATAGCTTTTATTAAATCGTATTAAAACCATTATAAAATTGTCTTTGCTTCTTTAGAATAGCAAGAATTTTTTTATAAATTTCATCCTCCCTATTTTCACTCAATGGCACCCACACATCCCCATATTAAAACACTTTTGCAATGTATCAACCTCGAAGAAAAAGAACAGGTAAAAAGATATAGTTTAGATCAGCAGCATACCCTTAAATCATTAAAAGCAGAAGGCCTGGCACTGCACCCCATTATTGTTACCCGAAAAAATTTTGGTTATGCAGATTATCCTGAAATAAGTTTCCGCTTAAATTTTCCTGCCGAAACAAACCTCTTTAAAGATGGTGCGGCAATAGAATGTTTTTGTACTGGAGAAGAGCCGGTGAAAGGAATATTGATTTCGCTAAATGGCAAAGCTGGTGAGTTCAGGTTATTTGCACCTGACTTCCCGGACTGGATTGAAGACAACGGCGTTGGTATAAAGTTAGCACCCGATCAGCGCACTACTACCATCATGAAAACCGTTTTAAATAATCTTGAAAGCAACAAGGAGCTTTATAAATTATTTGTAGCACTGCATGATAAAACACCCATAGAAAAAATTTCAAACAACGCAAATCCTGCTGGCCTTACTTTTAAAAATCTGCAGTTAAATGATAGTCAGCAAAAGGCTGTAGCAGCCATCACCCAAAATGAAAATATTACCATTGTACATGGCCCACCCGGCACCGGCAAAACCACCACACTGATTGAAGCAATTATTCAGTTGATAAAAGCAGGAGAAAAAGTATTGGTAGCAGCACCCGGTAATGCAGGGGTAGATAATATTGCAAAGGGATTATTAATACAGGGCGTTAATATTTTAAGGGTTGGAAATACCAGCAAAGTAGATGAAACAATTTTTGCACATACACCAGAAGGAAAATTAGCAAACAGTCGCCAGCAAAAAGAAATAAAAGAATTAAAAATAAGGGCAGAGCAGTTTAGAAAAATGGCGCTTAAATATAAAAGAAGTTTTGGCAAAGCAGAAAGAGAACAAAGAAACCTGCTTTTTAAAGAAGTGAAAAACATACGTGCTGAAATAAAAAAAATTCAGGCATACAACGAAGAAAAATTATATACAGAAGCCGATGTGATTTTAGGTACACCTATTGGTTTATACGATTCAAAAATAAATCACCTCAGTTTCGGCACATTGGTAATTGATGAAGCCGGCCAATGTATTGAGCCTTTGGCATGGTGCATATTTCCTTTGGCACAAAAACAGGTTTTGGCAGGAGATCATTTGCAACTACCCCCCACCGTGCTAAGCAATGAAGCTGCCCGCCTGGGTTTTAATAAATCTGTTTTAGAAACAGGCATAGCATCAATTGAAAATATTTATTTGTTAGATACCCAATACCGCATGAGGGAAGCCATTGCCGGCTTTTCTGGCAACTATTTTTATAAAGGTTTATTGCAAACTGCCGCACATCTTAAAAATACAGGCACCCATATCAGCTTTATAGACACTGCCGGCTCTGGCAACAATGAAGTTAGCGGCAGCAATGGCATGAGTCTGCAAAACGAAGGTGAATTAATAATTGCACAAAAATTACTAAACACCGAAACATTAGACATTTTAAAAACAGCATTTATTTCTCCCTATTCAGGGCAGGTAGCAACAGCAACAGAAATGCTGCCAGGGGCAATGCGTATAAGCACCATCGATAGTTTCCAGGGGCAGGAGCAGGACAATATTATTATATCCCTGGTACGCAGTAATGATGAAGGTGAGATCGGTTTTTTAAAAGATTATCGCCGCATGAATGTGGCGATTACAAGAGCAAAGGAAAAATTATTTGTTATCGGCGATAGTGCTACCATTGGCGGCGATGCATTTTACAATTCATTTTTAAGTTATATAGAAAAGCATGGCAGCTACCGATCAGTGTGGGAGTTTGAGGAGTAGGTATCAATTGATTATTTTACCAGGGTAAAACCCATTAACTAAAAATTTTTACTCCTCCTGCTTCTACACTTCACCAAGGAATAAATTAGTAAATAAAAATTTTTTGTCCCGGCTATGAAGCTATGGTCATCATCGTTGTGTCACTCACTTTTACTGCATACCAATGTGGAGCTTTACCTGCGTTTAAGATAATAACTATTATTTCCGCCACTCACCAAAAAGGTAACAGTAAATGAAATATTACATTACTAATGCCCTGCAATTTTTTGCTTAATTTACATACTTATTATGCGACAACTAGCTGCCATATTATTTGCTGACATGACGGGTTATACTGCACTCATGCAGGAGAACGAGCAACTGGCCCGAAATAAACGCATACGCCTTAAACAGGTATTGGAAACAACCATCAGCCAGTACAATGGCAAAGTATTACAATACTATGGCGATGGCTCACTCAGTATTTTCAACAGCGCAATTGATAGTGTTAGTTGTGCAATCAGTATTCAACAGCAATTGCAGCAGGAGCCAAAGGTTGAATTACGTGTGGGCATACACACCGGCGATGTTATCATTGAAGAAGATGCCATTTATGGCGATGGCGTTAACCTGGCTTCCCGGATTGAATCGCTTGCCGTACCGGGTGGAATATTCATCTCAGAAAAAGTACATGATGAAATAAAAAACCAGGCAGAAATTACCACAATTGAAATGGGCTATTTCGAATTAAAAAATGTAAGGCAACCTGTTCGTGTTTTTGCTATATCAAATAACGGGATTGTGGTACCTGGCCGAAATGAATTAAGGGGCAAAACAACAAAAACAAATAACCGGCTTGCAGTACTTCCTTTTGTAAATATGAGTGCCGATCCGGATAATGAATATTTCAGCGATGGCATTACTGAAGAGTTACTGAATGCACTTACCAGGGTTGATGGTTTGCAGGTTACCTCCCGTACTTCTGCCTTTGCATTTAAAGGAAAAACTAATGATATAAGGGATATTGCCATACAATTAAATGTAGATAAAGTACTTGAAGGCAGTGTGCGGAAAGCAGGCAACCGTGTACGTATTACTGCACAGCTAATCAATGCCGCAGACGGGTACCATATCTGGAGTGAAAACTATGATCGCAACTTAACGGATATCTTTGAAGTGCAGGATGAAATCAGTAGTATAATTGCAAACCGGTTAAGAGAAAACCTTACTCCGCAAACAAAAGAAGAACACCTGGTAAAAGCGCCCATTACCAATGTAACTGCTTATACGTTTTATTTAAAGGGCCTACATTACTGGAACAAACTTACACCTGCAGATTGCCACAAAGCAATAGAGTGTTTTGAGCAGGCAATAGAAATAGAACCAGCTTATGCACAGGCCTGGGCTATGTGTGCCGCAGGTTATAGTTACCTCGGCTCATCAGGGCAAATACAACCGGATAAAGCATTTGAAATTGTACACCGCTATGCCGACAAGGCACTTCAACTCAATAATACGCTTGCAGAAAGCCATATTGCAAAAGCCAGTGCTTATTTATTTTACGACTGGCAATGGCAACAAGCGTATGATGCTTTGCAGAAGGCAATTGAATATAATCCCGGAGCAATTGAAGCTTATGAATTGCTGGGGTTTTATTATATCGTGATGGGTAAAAAAGAAAAAGCAGTTCAGGCGCTTGAGGAAGCGGAGCGAATGGATCCGTTATCTCCGGTTATTACACAATCTCTTGGCAATATGTACATTTTTGCCGAGCGATATGATGATGCTATCCGGCAGGCAGATAAGTTATTGGAGATGGATCCGGAAAGACGAACAACCATTGAAATGAAAGGCTGGGCCGTAGGTATGAAAGGCGACTGGCAGGCTGCATTGGTTTATTTTCAACTGGTGCAAAAGCTTACAAATCACCCGCTGAAAGGATGGATGGGAGCAGGGTTTGCCTATGGCATGCTTGGTATGAAAGACAAAGCACTTGAAGTAATTGCAAAAATGGAACAACGCCAGTCAGAAGAGCCTGGTACTGTTTTAGATGCTGACCTGGCCAGTACCTGGTTTAGTATAGGTGACCTTGATAAAACATTTTATTATCTCAATCAAACTATTGATAAACGTATGGGCCCTGTCTGTTTTTTTCTTGAATACCCTGCGTACCGATCCATTAAAAAAGACCCCCGCTACCTGGAATTAAGGAAGAGATCAAATATGTAGCAGGCTATAAATTGTTGTGGCTGACCCCTGATAGCAATTTATATTTAGAGGCAAAGATTTATTTGTAAAATGAGTTTTCGTCCGGTTATTTCGTTGTGTCCATTTCAAATTATGTACGGTGATTTTTTTCGTTTAATACATAACATCATTAAAGCTACATCGAAGTACAAATTTTGAACGGAGCGTCGCCAATGAAGATCCACATTGCTTCTTAGCTGGTAACAAAAAAATTATAAAACTGTGGGTGGTGTTTATTCAAATAGAAAAGGTTAATGATTGATTGCCTGTGTTAGCAGCGCAGGAACCGGCTTCATATTACATACTGTGGAGTGATTAATTTTGTAATGTTTATTAAAAAAGAACAGCGGATCATTTATATAAAAATGATTTACTAAGACCTTAGTGCCTGGAGGAAGAAATGCTTAACAAAGTTTCAAAATCATGCTCATTGCTTCCGTTGATAATTTGTAAATCTGCAGAGCCGCCAATTTTATTCATGTCTGGTGTCGGCCTTTTTTTTAAATCCTGCTGATGGGGCTGATCTGCGTAATTTCCTAAAAACATTTCAACTGCTGCTCCGGCCAACACTTCATTTTGAGTAGAAGGACTGCTTACTAATTTTGATAAATGAAAGTCAGTTTTTTGTGAATGAGTTGCTGTAACCAACTGTTTCTTTATATCATTTTTATCCACTTGATTCTTAGCTCGTGTATCAACCTGGTTAGTGCAGGAAATGGTTAAAAAAGTGAGGGTTGCTATAATAGCAATGCTTATTATTTGTTTCATAAAACTGAATTTTAAATGGCAATAATGCTATACCAGTGAGTATATATTAAATTTCGTACCAGCTTTTACAATTACAACGCAGTTTTTTACTTTATATGCGGACGACTGATATAAAAAATAAAAATTATACTAAAGTGTATTGGTAATTAAGTTATAGCGGCTTTGAAAGTGAGGGAAATGAGGCGTTAAGAGAAAGAATTTAAGTAATAAAAAAAACGAGCAACGAATTCCCCAAATGATCTATTTTTTGAGAATAATTAAAGCAATGAATAGTTGATATTGATTAAATACAGGTAAACCCATTTTATATTTCACTGGCACAAATGGTTGTTTGTGCCAGTGAATGCCTTCAAAAAAAATGTTATTAAAATTATCAGTGGGTATTTTCTGTATATTTTTTAAAGTTGTCGAGAATTGCCTGCCAGCCCCCTTTTTGCAATTCCAGGGAGTTGGTATTTTCGGCTTCAAAGTTTTCAACCACTTTGGTATTGTTATCATCAGCCGAGAAAGTAATTTTAACTTTTCTGCCATCATCCATTGTATATTCAATGTACTTTTTATTGGTGATAATATCGTACATCCCACCAAAATCAAAGCCCATGCTTCCGTCTTTAGCTTCCATTCTTGAAACAAATCTGCCACCTTCCCTTAAATCATTTTCGGCAAATGGGGTATGCCAGTCATCGGAAGCATTGTTCCATTTAGTGATATGTTTTGGATTGGTCCAATATTCCCAAACTTTATCTACAGGGGCGTTAATGTTGTTTTCAACTGTGATTACTGTTGCGTTTTTTATTTCCATGTTGATTCAAAATTTAGAGTGTTATAACAAGTTAATTTATTTCACAAATATCTTTTATCAAGGCTTAAAAATGCAATGCTGGTACGACAAAATAAGGGGATTTTGCGACATGGAACAAGGTGGCTGCATTTATAATTGTCGCTACTCCAATAAGGGTAGTGGCCGTTGAAGACGCCGGCCACGGCTGGCTGGTGGGACACCAGCCAGCGACAATTTTAAATTAATGCAAATAAAAAACCCCTTTGCAGGGGTTTCAAAAACAGGTTTTTCATACGTACCATCTTAATATTTTCTTCTTCTGTCATATTCTTCCCTGCCCCGTGATTGGTTGTTATATTTAGCATACACATTTCTTATTTCAGCACGGCGGTCTTCTTCCAGTTGCCTCAGGATACGCTGCTTTTTATTTTTGCTGGTAAACCATTTGTTTCTAACAGCATTAATTCTATAATCATACTCCCGGTTAATTTGTGCAATCTGAATATCCCTTTCACGTTTTCCGGAAGCATACCGATCATTGCGGCGGTTGTCTTCCTTGTGATACCGGCCATCATTGTAAACTACTTCCCGCTCTCTTTCATCTTTATAATCCCTGTCATTTTGTTTACCGGGGTTATACTGGGCAAATGCTGATGCAACTAACATTACAGAAGCAAACAGCGTAATCATCTTTTTCATAATTGAATTTTTAAAATTTGAATGAATAAGTATGAGATGATATTGCGTGGCATTGGTTTACAAAACCTTTGTTAATAGTAACTGGCACAATCAGCTTGTTGTACAGAATTATTTGCGAAGTATTACCGGCAGAAAACTGAGGCGAAATTGAACAATGCTTTAATACATTTATGTTTGCAATGCCATCCCGTTTTACTTTTATTGAAACAAAATTTATTCAAACAATCTATAAAATATGCATCAACTGGCTTCATCAGTTTTATCCATTTTATTATCACCATTTAATTGTGTAATCATATTGCTGATTGCCGGATATTTTTTACGGAAACAATTGCATAAAAAAATCTGCAGGATAATGGCACTGCTCATTTTTTTACTCTTTGGTAATTCGTGGCTACTGGATTGGTATGCAAAAAAATGGCAGCCTGCGCCAGTTGCTATTAACGCCGGAATGGTGTATAGCTGTGGTATTGTACCGGGCGGATTTGCCAGCCCTGATGCAGATGAAAACGGATACTTTAACGGAACAGCCGATCGGTTTATACAGGCTCTAAAACTGTACAGGCAACAAAAAATTACTCATATACTTATAAGTGGTGGCAATGGAAAAGTAAATGAAAAAAACTTTAGGGAAGGCGCCTGGGTAAAAGGCGAGCTGATAACTATGGGAGTTCCTGACTCAGCTATTATTGTAGAAGACCGCTCAAACAATACGGCAGACAATGCCTTGTATGCAAAGCAACTGCTTGATTCCCTTCAGTTGAAACCGCCCTACTTATTAATAACATCTGCACATCATATTCCAAGGGCATCGTTGTTATTTAATCATGCCGGCGTAAAAACCCTGCCATTTCCGTGTAATTATTTTGCTGGCCGTGGAAGTTTTAACTATGCCTCGCTTTTACCGCATCCTGGCACCATGCTGGGCTGGAACCCATACCTGAAAGAAACTTTTGGATACCATTGGTATAAATACAAGTTTAGTAAAGATTAAAATGCAAAAAGTATTTTGTTACAGGCAGTTGAGCTATGGGCATCCCGAAATTCGGAATATCGCAAATACATTTTTTGAACAAGCATTTTATCAATGCTCATCATCGTTGTGTCACTCCCTTGTACGTCATACCAATGTGGATCTTTAATTACGTTATAAAATAAAACCCAGCTATTTTTTATAATCCAGCTAAAAAAAAACTTTAAATTCCCTTAAAATGGATCGCAAAATAAATATAGCAGTGATAGATAGTTTTGAACTTTTTAGAACAGGATTTTCAATGCTAATTGAAAATGCAGGATATTCGGTGCACAGCAGTTTTAAAAATGGCCAGCAATTTATTAAGCAACTTGATATGAATAACCTGCCCGACTTTGTTTTTATAGAAATTGAAAAACCGGAAAGCCTAAACCTCCAAACCATTTTATTGCTAAAAAAAACATACCCATCTATCTACATATTGGCGTTAGCAATTGATTATGTGAAAGAGACAATTACCCAATTAACAAGTTGTGGCGCCAATGGATTTATACAAAAGGATGCAGAACCCGGAGAAATAAAATCCGCAATCAATACAGTGTTGAAAAAAGGTTCGTATTTTCCAAAAATTGACAAAGGAAGAAGTAGATTGAGTTAGAAAGAAAGATCGGATTTGGATGACTTTTTCGCCAGTTAGGTTAATATTGCCTGGTAATTATTTAAACGTATAAATAATTCAGCTTGTGAAAGTATTTAATATAATTTTCTGTTTCATTTTTATTGTATTTGCAGCATTGCAATACAACGACCCCGATCCATATTTATGGATACCTATTTACTTATATACTGCCATACTTTGCTGGCTG
>JANMVB010000273.1:0-20925 GCA_031392305.1 Ferruginibacter sp. | reverse complement strand
TACCACTAATATAGTGCGACTTTTATCTTCCCGGTTTATACAAATCATACCCACCACTTCATCTTTTTCATCGTCCACTTCAATACCGTAAACGCCTATTCCACCACGGCCGGTTGAGCGAACTTTTTCTTCCGGAAAACGAATGGCACGGCCACTTTTTACTGCCAGCATAATCTCACAATTGCCATCAGTCATCTTAGCTTCCAGCAACTGATCGCCTTCCTGTATGTTGATAGCATTGATACCATTCTGCCGTGGACGACTGAAATCTTCAAGATCAGTTTTTTTGATGATACCCTTTTTGGTACACAACACAATGTAATGGCCCTTTACATATTCTTCATCATTAAAATTCTTTACATCAATGATTGCCCTTACTTTATCATCCTGCGGTATCTGAATCATATTCTGCAAAGCCCTGCCCTTACTTGTTTTATCGCCTTCGGGTATCTCGTACACCTTCAGCCAGAAACACCTTCCCTTCTCGGTAAAAAACATCAGCGTATGATGCGTAGATGCTACAAAAAGGTGTTCGATATAATCTTCCTGGCGGGTGCTGCTACCTTTGGAACCACGTCCACCCCTGCGCTGCTGACGGTATTCAGAAGACGAAGTGCGCTTGATGTACCCTAAATGAGAAATGGTAACTACCACATCTTCATCCTCTATCAGGTCAAGCATATTTATTTCATCACCGACATAAACGATTTCTGTTTTGCGCTCATCACCAAACTTTGCTTTTACTTCAGCCAATTCAGTTTTAATAATATCGTAGCGCATACTTTCGTTGGCAAGTATCAGTTTCAGGTGTTCAATCAGCTTCATAATTTCTGCATGCTCTTCACGTATCTTATCTATCTCCATACCGGTAAGGCGTTGTAAACGCAGTTCCAGCACAGCTTTGGCTTGTATCTCCGTCATGCCAAAATTTACAATCAATCCTTCCTGCGCAATATGTGGGGTAGATGATTCACGGATGAGTTTGATCACTGCATCCAGGTTATCAAGCGCTATGATATAACCCTCTAAAATATGGGCCCTTTCCAACGCCTTCTTCAATTCATATTGTGTTCTGCGTACCACCACATCGTGGCGAAACAATACAAATTCGCTGATAAGATCCTTTAGGTTCAATATCCGTGGCCTGCCCCTTACCAATGCTACGTTATTGATACCATAAGATGTTTGTAGTTCCGTTTGCTTATACAATTGGTTAATTACTACCTGCGCCACTGCATCTTTTTTCAGGTCAATCACTACCCTTGTACCTTCTTTATTGTTGCTTTCATTGTTTACGTCAGCAATTCCTTCTATCTGTTTATCGTTGATGAGTTCACCGATCCTTGCAGTAAGTGTATCCCTGTTTACCTGGTAAGGTGTTTCGTAAATGATAATTTTTTCCCGGCCGTTTTTTGTTGTTTCAATGGTTACTTTTCCACGTAACACTACCCTGCCCCGGCCTGTATGAAATCCTGCTTTTACCCCTTCAAAACCATAGATGATACCACCGGTAGGAAAGTCCGGCCCTTTTACATGCTTGATTAATTCATCAATGGAAATTTCCTTATCCTCAATGTATGCAACGCAGGCATCAATAACCTCGTTCAAATTATGAGGCAGCATATTGGTAGCCATACCCACAGCAATACCACTTGCACCATTTAAAAGTAATTGAGGAATGCGGGTAGGCAACACGGTTGGCTCTTTCAGGGAGTCATCAAAGTTCAACTGAAAATCCACGGTTTCTTTTTCAATATCTTCCAGCATGGCTTCGGCAAACTTGTGCATACGCACTTCGGTGTAACGCATAGCTGCCGGTGGGTCACCATCCTGGCTGCCAAAGTTTCCCTGGCCATCAATCATGGTGTAGCGCATGCTCCATTCCTGCGCCATACGTACCATGGTATCATAAATAGAAGCATCGCCGTGAGGGTGAAATTTACCCATCACCTCTCCCACTATACGGGCACTTTTTTTATAAGGTCTATTACTGTAATTGCTCAGCTCATTCATGCCGAATAATACACGCCGGTGTACAGGTTTCAATCCATCCCGTACATCGGGTAAGGCCCGCCCAACAATCACACTCATCGAATAATCGATGTAGGATGTTTTCATTTGCTCCTCAATATTTACCGGGATAATCCTACCCCTGTTGCTTGCGGCGCCACCGTCATTTGGCGGCAGCATTTCACCATTAAAATCTTCGTTATTTTCCATATAAATTTATAGTGTGCAAAAGTACCGGTTTTATCCTTGTAAACCTTATATAAATCAAGGCTTTTAAGCTTTTTTTTTACACATTTTTTCAGTGTGTGTGGAGAAGATTTTGGAGGAAGGTTTGGATAGTTTCTAATTGAAAAATAAGACAAATTTTTTGTCCGAACCAAGAAGCAGCAATGGTCAACATCGTTGTGTCACTCCCTTTTACGGCATACCATTGGGGAACTTTAATTGCGTTATAAATTAAAATACAGGTTTATTGAAGGGTTATCATGAGGTAATTAAAATTCATCCTGTTCAGGCGGTTTTGCAAAACAGCAATGTGGCCCTATATGCAAATGCTACTTTTAAAATATTTCAATAATTGATTCGCCCCGGTAGCTAACGGGATTCGCTTTTATTTTGTGATTATCACAGGGCATAGGAAATCGTAGTAAGTGCTATTGAAATAGGTAAGCGTAAGATTATAAAATGAGATGTTGCGCCCCTTCAGGGCTTGGCCTATATTTTTTTTAACACAGGGCGCTGCCCTCTGCTGGAATGTTTCGCCCCTTCAGGGCTTGATTATTATTGATTGTTAACGCAGGGCGTTGTCGTACGCTAATATTTTTCGCCCTTTCAGGGCATGGCCTATATTTTTTTACACAGGGCGCTGCCCTGTGCTGGAATATTTTGCCCCTTCAGGGCTTGATTATTATTGATTGTTAATGTTGGGCGTTGCCCTACGTTGTTATGTTTTGCCCCGCCAGGTAGCGGGGCTCAATAAAAGCCACCCAATTTTGCATTCAAGCCCTGAAGGGGCGAAACATTCTAGCCCAGGGCAGCGCCCTGGGTAAACAATGAAACATAATCAAGCCCTGAAGGGGCGCAACATCTCATTTTATTTACTTACACATACCTATTTCAATAAGCAATTAATACAATATCATTAGCTCCATCGGAGCTACCTCTTTGTAGAAAATTCAAATTGAGAGCAAGTGTGCCGCAGGTACGCCCCACCAGAAATAGGGTTGCTCCGATGGAGCAAACGTTGTATAATTTTTTTGCTACAAAGAGGCAACTCCTACGGAGTTTAAGAATGATGGCGCTGCATAAAAATTCCTGATTAATTTTCAGGTTGACACTGCTACTCTAAAACCACCCAATCGTGACCTCTACAGAATAGCAAGATTCGGGTTTTATAAGTTACAGATAACTTTGATTTTTGTAACTTATAAAATAACCATTTAAAATATGGAAATCGAAAATTGTGTATTGACTGATACTAATGAGATTTTATCGCTTTACCAAGCTGCAAGAAATCTTCAAACTCAAAGAAAGATGGTTGTGTGGCCACTTTTTGAGAAATCTTTTATTGAAAAAGAAATAGATGAAGCACGACAGTGGAAAATTGTTATTGATGATGTAATTGCTTGTAATTGGGCTATTACATTTAAAGACAAAGAAATTTGGGGCGACAAAGACCAGGACAATTCAATTTATATTCATCGAATATGTACCAACCCTAATTTTCGTGGAAATAGGTACATAGAAAAAATTGTAGAATGGGCAAAATTATATTCAAGACAGTTAGCAAAACAGTTTGTACGGTTAGACACATTAGGCGACAATACTAAATTAATTGAGCATTACACATCGGCAGGATTTAATTTTTTAGGAATGTTTAAATTGACAGATACCGCAACTTTGCCAAAACATTACCAAGATGAACCAAACTGCTGTTTATTTGAAATTGACTTAAAGACGTAGAAGAAGAGCAGCAGCTAACATTGGTGTGGGTAAAGCTCCCCAATGGTATGCGGTACAAGGGAGTGACACAACGATGCTTAATTGAAAAACCAATGCCTGTACCCAACAAAAACTACAGTGTGGAAAAACGAATGACCTAAGAAAAGCATTGTTTACGATATTTGCCGGTATCAGGTATCCACTATCAGGCACCGGCATCAAATCAACCATTTCATGAACTTTTCTCACCTGCACGTACACACACAATTTTCATTATTAGATGGAGCGGCTTCTATCAAAAACCTGTATAAAAAAGCCATTGCAGAAAAAATGCCTGCCCTTGCTATCAGCGATCATGGAAATATGTTTGGCGCATTTGAATTTGTAAAAGAGGCCTACAAACACCAGAACGATGATAAAACTTTAAAAGTAAAACCCATTGTAGGCTGTGAGTTTTATATCACCATCGACAGGACCCGTAAGACATTCAGCAAAGACGAAAAAGATCCCCGTCACCACCAGATATTGCTGGCAAAAAATGATATTGGTTATAAAAACCTGGTAAAACTTACCTCTCTTGGGTACATTGAAGGCATGTATTCTAAATACCCACGCATTGATAAGCAACTTATTCATAAATACCATGAAGGGTTGATTGCAACAACCTGTTGCCTCGGTGCGTTGGTGCCGCAAACTATTTTGAAAAAAGGTGAGGCAGAAGGGGAAAATGAATTTAAATGGTGGCTCAATATTTTTCAGGATGATTATTATGTAGAGCTGCAACGGCATGGCATACCCGACCAGGAAAAGGTGAACAAGGTATTGCTGAAATTTGCCAAAAAATACAATGTAAAAGTTATCGCCAGTAACGACTCACATTATGTAGATCAGAAGGATTCAAATGCGCATGATATTTTGCTCTGCATCAATACCGGCGAAAAGCAGTCCACGCCAAAAATGAATGAGTTTTCAGATGATGATGTGATGGTGAAAAACAAACGCTTTGCTTTTCCGAACGACCAGTTTTATTTAAAAACCGGTGCCGAAATGATCAAAGTTTTTGAGGACATCCCGGAGGCGATTGACAATACCAATGAGATTGTTGATAAGGTAAACCTTCTTGATCTTAAAAGAGAAATCCTGTTGCCCCACTTTGTGGTTCCGCCAGGCTTTAAAACGCAGGATGAATATCTCTCCAGCATCACCTGGGCAGGGGCAAAAGAACGCTATAAAATCTTTACTCCCGAAACAGAAGAACGCATCAATTTTGAATTGGGCGTAATACGTGATATGGGCTTTGCCGGATACTTTTTAATAGTAAGTGATTTTATTATTGCCGGTAAAGAATTGGGCGTATTTGTTGGCCCCGGCCGTGGTTCCGCAGCAGGTAGTGTGGTAGCTTATTGCATTGGCATCACCAATATTGACCCTATCAAATACAATTTACTGTTCGAAAGATTTTTAAATCCCGAACGTAAATCGATGCCGGATATTGATACAGATTTTGATGATGAGGGAAGGCAGAAAGTGATTGATTATGTAGTGCAGAAATACGGCAAAAACCAGGTGGCACAAATCATAACGTATGGTACCATGGCTGCAAAATCGAGCATTGCCGATGTGGCCAGGGTGATGGACCTTCCGCTGGCTGAAAGCAGGGCCTTATCAAAACTGGTCCCTGAAAAACCAGGCATTAATTTAAAGCGATTACTGCATGCTCCCTACACCATCAAAGAAGCAAAAAATGGTGAAAAATCTTTAGAGGAAAAGGAGCAGTTGCAGGCTGATGATATTGAGAACGTAAAAAAATTGCGGGAGATTTATAATGGCACAGACCTCCACAGTACCATACTGCATGAAGCGGAAATCCTGGAAGGCTCTGTGCGAAATACCGGCATACATGCTTCTGCGATTATCATTGCGCCAAAAGATTTAACGGATCTTTTGCCGGTAGCATCTTCCAAAGAATCTGAGCTATGGCTTACGCAAATAGAAGGCGGTTCTATTGAAGAAGCCGGTGTAATTAAAATGGATTTCCTGGGGTTAAAAACTCTCAGCATTTTAAAAACTGCGTTGTCACTTATCAAACAAAATCATGGGGTTACCATTGATATAGATACCATCACCCTTGATGATGAAAAGACGTACAAGCTTTACCAGCAGGGAGATACCAATGCCACCTTTCAGTTTGAAAGTGTAGGCATGCAAAAATATTTACGGGAATTGAAGCCCGATAAATTTGATGACCTCATTGCGATGAATGCTTTGTACCGCCCTGGTCCTATTGCCTATATCCCGGAATACATAGATCGTAAATCAGGTAAAAAGCAGGTAATATTCGATCTGCCGGAAATGGAGGAATACCTCAAAGAAACTTATGGTATTACTGTGTATCAGGAACAGGTGATGTTGCTGTCGCAAAAACTTGCCGGCTTTAGTAAAGGGGATGCTGATATACTCCGCAAGGCGATGGGTAAAAAACAAATTGCAGTGCTGGATAAAATGAAAACGCAATTTGTAAATGGCGCAACCGGTAAAGGTCATCCCAAAGACAAGCTCGAAAAAATATGGACCGATTGGGAAGCATTTGCACAATACGCCTTTAATAAATCGCACTCTACCTGTTATGCATTTGTGGCTTACCAAACTGCCTATCTAAAAGCCCATTATCCCAGTGAATATATGGCGGCGGTATTGAACCATGCAGGCAGTGCAGAGAAGATCACTTTCTTTATGGAAGAGTGCAAAAGAATGGGCCTGAAAGTACTTGGCCCGGATATCAATGAATCGCACCGGGGCTTTGCCGTAAATAAAAAAGGTGAAATACGATTTGGTTTATCAGGCGCCAAAGGCGTTGGCGAAAATGCCATTGAAAACATTATAGAAGAAAGGACCAAACACGGCCCCTACACTTCTATGTACGACCTGGCAAAAAGAGTAAACCAACGTGCCGCCAATAAAAAATCTTTAGAAAGTTTAATTTATTCAGGCGCCTTCGATTGCTTTAAAGATATTACGAGGGCGCAATATTTTTACCAGGCACCGGGAGATGTACAAGGGCTGGATAAGATACTTAAATTTGGCAGCATTTGCCAGTTGCAAAGCGCCACCAGTACCAATACATTGTTTGGCGATATGGAAATGCCGGATATAGTTCCGCCAAAATTATCTCCCTGCGAACCCTGGCCTTTGGCGCAACAACTCGATTACGAAAAAGAAGTAACCGGTATGTATATGAGTGGCCACCCGCTGGATAATTTTAAGTTTGAAATGACGCATTATAACATCACCGCACTGTCAGATTATAATGAATTTAAAGCGGCTATAACTACACATGCAAATCCTGCCAAACAGTTCAGGCTGGCGGGCCTGGTTACAGATGCACAGCATCGCCTTACCAAAACCGGTAAAAATTTTGGCATACTAACCATTGAAGATTATAGTGGAAAAAGCGAGTTCATGCTTTGGAGCGAAGACTATGTAAAGTATGCCGCCTATTTTGAAAAGGGCCTTATCCTGTTGGTAGAAGGTGGTTTTAAAACCCGGTACAACAGCGATCAGTACGAATTTAAATTATCAAAAATCCATTTGCTCGAAACCGTAAAACCAGCCCTCACCAAACAGGTGGTGATAGAGGTTCAGCCGCAATTTGTAAGCAATACTTTTGTGAATTTTATAGATCAGAATATAAAAGATAACCCCGGCAAAACAACCATCCGCTTTAATATTGTAGATAGCCGCAACAATTTTAAAGTTGGCATGTACACCCTGGAAAAAGGATTTACCATGAATGATGATATGGCCTTTTTTCTCAACGAGAATAAAGATGTGGATGTAAGTGTGGTAACGGGGTAAGGGGAATGGGCAATGGTGAATCAATATCACGAAAAAAATCACGCAAAGAAAAAAAGAAGCAAATTTGATTTTAAAATTTCTTTGCGCCTTGTTTTTTTGCTTTGCGTGTTTGCGTGGAAAAATAAAGCACTGATTCAACGACATGGATAATATTCAAATTAGAGGGAAATTTATTTTAGCCATTGCATTAACTGTCACCATTTTTTTAATAAGTTTATGTATTAATAATGGCCATGATTGGGGCGATGATTTCGCATTATACATTGAACAAGCAAAATCAACTACTGATTTTTCTATGTATGATTTGTACAGCTTAAATAAAAATACCGTACAAAGTTCAATAGCTATCATGGGCCCATATTTATATCCAAATGGGTTCCCGTCTTTATTGGCACCCGTGTATTATTGCTTTGGAATTAATTTTATTGGGATGAAAGCATTTTGTGCATTGTTTCTGCTTTTATCGATACCCGTAATTTCCCATTTATTTAAACCCTTTTTCTCTAACAAATTTTATCCGCTGTTTATAGTTTTAAGTATTTGCCTGCATCCTGCATTTGTTACTTTTTCTGATAGTATTTCATCAGACCTGCCGTTTTTCTTTTTTAGTCTTTTCAGCCTTTTATTGATGAATAAACCCAACACTATTCCTAATCAGATCCTGCTGGGAGTATGTATATTCTTTTCTTATTTTATTAGGGATATCGGAATAGTTTTAATCCCTACTCTCTTAACTTATCAGCTTCAGCAAAAATGGAGAAGTAATGAAAAAACGAATTTGCATTTTTATGCAATCCCTTATTTGATGTTTGCTATTCTCTGGGTTACTCAATTCCTTCTTCTTCCCCAAGGGGGCGAAAACCATTATACGATGCTTTTTACAAAATTTTCGTTCTCGCAATTGGGATCAGGTATCGAATATTATTTGCACCAGGCATCAAGCTATTTCTTCATAAGAATAAGATACTTATTACCATTATTATTTATCATGGTTGCAGGCATGTTGTCCTCCTGGAAGCAAAATCTGCATTTCATAATCTATACGGTACTTATTTTAGTAATCTTGCTGGCATGGCCGGGATACCAGGGAATAAGATTTATATTTCCGCTGATTCCATTTGCTTTATATTTCATGTTGAAAGGGTGCATATTTATCTATGATGCATTCAATTTTAATAAAACCTATCTTTTATTAATACTATCGGTTACTCTTATAATTTCAACCGTTAAAAGTGTAACAACAATAATTGAATTCAGTAAAATTGATACAAATCAATCTTATACACCCGAGATGATCTTACTTTATAATTTTATTACAAAGAATGTGGAAGAGAATGATATTATAGGATTTTTTAAACCCCGGGCACTTAGATTATTCACCGGGAGAAATGCAATTTACACTGACCAAGATCATTTTGCACAATCAAATGCTAAGTACCTTCTAATAAAAAAAACTGAATATCGTACCGGGAATAATAATTTTAGAATAATTCATGAAACAAACAACTATCTGTTTTTAATCAAAGGTTCCCCTTAGTACAAATTCTATTTTTCCTGGGCACTTGAAAAGACTACAAACTGATAACAACTCTATTCGATAGCCGTAAAAAATACTTCCCTCACTGTTAATAAAAACAAAACAGGCCTGTAAAGATGGCATCAACAGCAAGCCAGGTTATATTCACCATTGACCATTCAGCATTCCCCACCTTATCAACACTGACAAATGGATTGTGAATATGTCATTCCAACATATTTAAGAATATGGATGTATTTTTGCCATTCTATTATAAAAAATTAAAATCAAAAAATAAAATTATGGCACACGAATTCACGGATGCGAACTTTAAAACAGAAGTTTTAGACTCAGATAAATTATCAGTAATCGATTTTTGGGCAGAGTGGTGTGGCCCTTGCCGGGCTATCGGACCAGTTATTGAAGAACTTTCAAAAGAATATGATGGTAAGGTAAATGTGGGTAAAGTAAACGTTGATCACAATCCACAAATTTCCACCAACTACGGCATCACCAGCATACCTGCCATCCTTTTTGTAAAAGGCGGCGTGGTGGTAGATAAATTAGTAGGTGCACAACCCAAAGCAAATTTTGTAAAGAAAATTGAAGCGCTTAAATAACCTCAACGCTAAATATTAGTAAACCGAAGTGCAAGCTTCGGTTTTTTTATGTAATTATGTTATCAATTTTTTGTGTCCAAAGAAGTTATTACTAAATAGTTACTGACAGGGGAAGTCTATTATTTAATCCATATTTTTTACCCCGGCTAAGAAGCTTTGGTTGACATCGTTGTGTAACTCACTGGAGCGTCATACCAATGTGGAACTTTTCTCACATTATATTTTGGCAATTATGCTTCGTTACCACACGCCAAAGTTCCCCAACGGGCATTATTGGTGGAAATAAACTGAACTGTTTTACTTAACACATCTTTACCTCCTCATCGGTTAATATTATTAGAACTAATATTTATTTACTTTAGTGCCACCAAAACAAATCCGGTAATGTATCACGCCACCAAAAAGAAGGTTCATATACTACTTCATCCCGAATTAGGTTTTACAAAATGGGATAAAATAATTAATGCTTTTATCATTTCGCTGATTATACTAAATGTAACAGCAGTGATACTGGAAACTGTTCCTAGTATTCATGATCCTTATGCGGAGTTTTTCAGGATATTTGATTTGGTTTCAGTGATCATTTTCAGCATAGAATATGTGCTTCGGGTATGGAGCTGCAACCATGATCCAAAGTATGCACATAGCTTTCATGGGCGGCTAAAATATATGGTATCTGCCGATGCATTGATCGATCTGCTGGCAATATTACCATTCTATATCCACGTAGTGGTGGGGCTCGACCTGAGGGTATTGCGCATTTTAAGATTGATGCGTTTTCTGAGATTATTCCGCCTTACAGCATACATGCAGTCGGCAAGGATGGTGCGGAGTGTATTTAAAAAGAGGGCCAACGATCTTAAGCTGAGCCTGGTGCTGATACTTTTTCTTATCATCATTTCTGCCTGCCTTATTTATTTTGCGGAGCATCCGGCGCAGCCAAAAATATTTTCCAGTATCCCGGCTTCTATCTGGTGGGCAATAGTTACTGTTACTACAGTTGGCTATGGAGATATGATACCCATAACAGTATTGGGCAAAATACTTACCAGCCTTATCTCACTGTTAGGCTTAGCCGTTTTTGCATTACCTGCCGGTATTATCACCGCAGGTTTTTTGGAAGAAATGAGAAAATCAAAAAAAGTAAAAGAAGAGTTTTGTCCGCACTGCGGAAAACCTTTGCATACCGGGGAGCATACAGATGGGTGAGTAAATTAAAATTTCAGGGATGTTGTAATCATTTTTAGTGGATTAATTTATAGGATAACTTCTTTAGATCGCAGTGCCATTCTTGTTTGTTTGAGACTTCATTTTCTTTTTTTTCTTGATAAAAAAAAGAAACAAAAAAAATCAAGGCTGCGAATAAAAAGGCTCCCGAGTTCCACTTCGTTCGTCGGGACACGTGAAAATTTCAACATTCTCCTAAAATCAAGGAACTCGCCGCAAGTAGTAAATACTTTGAAGTGTCTCCCCGGCTCAAACAACCTTGATTTCTTAACGGATTATGTTGAAATTTTGTAGCACTTTTTATTCGAGGGCGCAGCAGTATTTTTTTTCGAAGCAATCACAATCCTATTAATTTAAAACACAATTAAAGCTGCCAATTGTTATTTGGTACAAGAGGGCGATGCAACGATGTTGCTCATTGTTTCTCTGCCCGGACAAAAAATTTTTTCTTTGGTTTTTATCCTTTGTGCAGTGAAACCGTAAAACTATGCGAACGGTAAGGTAATAATAAACGTTGCCCCCTCTCCTTCTTTTGTCTCTACTGTTAATGTTCCGTTATGCGCTTTTACAATATCATAACTTAAACTCAAACCGAGGCCTGTACCTTGCCCTGTCGGTTTGGTGGTAAAGAAAGGTTGAAAAAGCTTGTCCATTATTTTAGGTGAAATACCGTTGCCATTATCTGTAACCCTTATCTCAATTTTATCTGGCAACTTTTTTGTACTTACTGTAACTGTAGGTTCATAATTATCTATTTGCTGTTTCTTTTTTTCATCAACTACATAAAAGGCATTTGTAAATAAATTTAAAATCACCCTGCCTATATCTTGTGGTATAATATTTATGGGGCCAATGGTTTCATCATAATCAGTTTTTAAAGTAGCATTAAACGATTTGTCTTTCGCCCTTAAACCATGATATGCTAACCTGAAATACTCATCAGCTAACTCATTTATATCTGTTGGTTCTTTTATTCCGCTACTGCTTCGGCTGTGCTGCAACATTCCTTTAACGATGGCATCGGCCCTTTTGCCGTGATGATTTATTTTTTCCTGATTTTGTATTACGTCATTTGCTATAGCTTTCACATCTTCCATATTCCCCTTCTCAATTTCTTCTTTCATTTCCACCAGTAATTCTTTATTTACTTCGGAAAAATTATTGACGAAATTTAATGGGTTTTGTATTTCATGTGCTATGCCGGCAGTGAGTTCACCTAATGAAGCCATTTTTTCGGCTTGTATTAATTGCGATTGAGTAGTTTGTAGTACAATAAGCGTTTCTTCTGCTTTTAATTTTTGGGCTTCTATCACCAAATTTTTTTGCTGTAAATCTTTGTAAGTATGATTGAGGCGTTTTTTGTTCCTGGTAATTATCCAGATAATTATGCCCAATGATAGCAGGGCTGCAAAAGCAGAAAAAATTATCCAGCGTTGCTGCAATGTTTGGCGTTGAAATGCGATTTCTTTTTTTGAAAATTCATAGCTGGCTTTTTCTATAGCAACCGCACGCTGACTTGCCAGGTTATTGAGGCTGTCTGAATAAACTTTATACATGCGGTAATATTTCAGGGCATTGTTTCCCTGGCCTGATGCTTCGTAAATGGTGGATACAATTTCATTGGCGTCACGCATTAGTTGAACCTGCCCCATACTTTCGGCTTTTTGCAAACCCTCTAATCCATTTACCAATGCCTCTTTAAACATGCCCTGCCTGTTATACACTTTAGCCAGGCCAATCAATGCATTACAAATGAATGTGCCGTTATCTTTTTGCTTCGAAAGCCGGAGTGCATTTTCAAAAAGGGAAAGGGCTTTTTGCAAACTATCTAATGTATAATAAGTTTCTGCCAGGGAGAGCGTAGTTGTTAACAGCATTTCCTGATCATTTATCTGCATAGCCAGGTTGTAAGCAATCTGCAGGTTATGTAGGGCTTTTTGAGGATTTTTTTGCTGCAGATTTGCCTCACCGATGCCATTGTAAGCCAGGCTCATACTACTGCTGTCTGCCATTTCTTCTGCAATTTTCAGCCTTTGTTTATAATCGTTTTCTGCATCAGCAAACTTTCCCTGGTGAAAATGAACAATGGCAATATTATTAAGCGTGGCCCCAATCAATGATTTATTGCCAATAATTTCTGCTGCCTTTAATGATTCGTAAAATTTACTCAATGCCTGGGGGTAATTGCCCTGGTTAAGATGTACTATGCCAATTCTATTGAGTATGAGGGGAACTATTTTTTGAAAGTGATAATTTTTTGCAAGCAGGAACGCTATTTCAAAGTTTTCGAGTGCTTTTTCATACATACCCTTTGTTTGGTAAGCATCACCCAAAATGATGTAAGTATCCGTTTCGCCATTGCTGTAGCCGGATGCTTTACAAAGTTCTGCATGGCCCTTAAGAATTAATAAAGCACTATCCGGATAACTGTAGGAATATATATAAGCAAGATCGGTTAATGTGTTTGAATAAGCTGTATCACTAAGGTAACCGGGTTCCTTTTCAAAACGTTTCAGTTTTTCTTTTAACTGAGTAGTGGAAATGCCCGGCTGTCCGGTTACAATAATTGGAAAACCTATTACAATGAAAAGGAAAAAAAATATTATTCTACACAACAACTGCATACAAAAAGGTTATATGGGCAAATGGATGAAAAATAATATTTACCAATCATCATGAATAAATATTTTCAAAGGATCTTAAAAGTGCAATAAAATAGCTTTTTCATTTATGACAGGCACAAATATTACCGGCGAAGCTAAAAGAAGAATATCCTTGTTCAGGTTAAAAATAACTATGTAAAATTTAGTATAATAATATCTTAATAAATCAAAAAAAAGTATTATGTTTATTTCTAAACAATAAAAATGAAGTTATGGAAAATTCAATTAATAATTCCGCAGAAAACATTGCTGACTTTACAACATTAGAAAACCATGAGTCAGACTTTAACTCACAATCTTTTAACTCATCAGGACCAGGCGATGAAGAAGAAGAGGAAGGTGAAGAGGAAAGCACAGAAGAAGGTAATAATGACGACAATCCGCCAGTTGACCCGGATATAGTTCATTCCCCGGTCCCTCCTCAAACAGGTGGTAAACCAAAGTCGGAATAAAATAAGGCCAGCGATGAAGTAACTAAAATCGAAAAATAGTTAGGCTTCATTCATATTCATTTTCTCAATCGACAGGGCTTGCCGGCATTTACAATTTTTGTTATTTTACCAGCAAGGCATTTTCTATCCTGAAATGACCTTGCAGGTAAAATTTTTAATTTCAGGAGGGTACATTCAAAAAAAAGCTACACTTGTAAAGGGTTAAAAATTTGAAATACTTTTTTGTCCGAACGAAGCAGCAGCCATGGGCAACATTGTTGTGTCACTCACTTTTACCGCATACCATTGGGGATCTTTAATTGCGTTATAAAAAGAATACCTGTTTTACCCCTTCCGCAGTATAGAATCAACTGTTCTATTAATAATTTATAACTGGCCATTTTATGAATACAAATAATTTAGTGCTCACTTTCAAAAAACCAATTAGAAATATTGTTGCCGGAATGATATTGATTTTATTATCCCTGGTGTTTGGTTCCAACGGCTATGTAAAACCAGGATATATAAAAGGTGAAGAAACTAACCTCTATAAAAAGGAAATTAAACCAAGGTTGTTTTTAATAACCGTAATTGATTCTGATGATAAAATTATTGGAAAAAGATGCGAAAAAGACCTGGAAGAAATAACAGAGAGTTTTAATTTATTAGCCTTGTGGCTTGATATTGCCACAGTAGTACCGAATGTAATTAAAGGAAATGAATTTAGTAAAGAAGCAGTGAACGATGCTATTGATAATTGGCTTAAAGCACAGGAACCTGTTAATACAGATATTGTTGTGTTTTACTATAGTGGCCACGGATTCAGGTTTTCAAACGATGCCAGTGTGTACCCACGGATGTGGCTGAAAACAAGTAGCGACCAAAATACTGAAACCACAAACCTAAGCATGGAAGAAGATATTTATAACCGACTGGTAACAATGGGGGCCGGGGTTAATATTGTTTTAAGCGACTGCTGTAACTCTGTGCCGGGAGCAAATACTGCTTTTACTACCGGTACAATTACCCCGCATGAAGCAAAGCCGCCAAAACCAGAAGAATTAGAAGAGAATATTAAAGACTTTGATAAACTTTTCAGACCCGACTATTCTTTGTCTATATTAGCTACTGCAGCCGACTCTACAGAATTAGCAGGTGGTACTCCAAAGATCGGGGGATTTTTTACGCATTACTTTTTGGAAGCCCTGGAAATAAGTATTTATGAAGACGAGATAGAACCAACATGGGAAAACATTTTAAATTATGCTAAGGAAGAAGCCAGGAAAAAAGCTTTGGGTGGAGAGTGCCCTGAAAATAAGCACAATGAGAAAGGCAGATGTGTACAAATAGCAAAATACAAAATGAACCCTGAGGTTACTCCGGAGTAAAAAATAGCATTTTAATTTTAAGGGTGCATTTCAATCTTCTTAAACTAGTAGCCTTTTGCAAAAAAATACATTTCACAACAGGCTAAATACATTGTAAGAAAAGTTCCACATTGGTATTAAGTACAAGAGTGCGACGCAACGATGATGCCATGAAACACTTCAGTCCGGACAAAAAAAATCAAATAGTTATACAGGCAATGTTATTATAAATGTAGAACCTCCACCTTCCTTCGTTTCTACTTTCAATTCTCCGCTATGTGCTTTTACAATATCATAACTTAACGATAAACCAAGGCCTGTACCCTGCCCCGTTGGTTTGGTAGTAAAGAATGGTTGAAAAATTTTATCTAATATTTTTTCGGGGATTCCCGGTCCATTATCCCGAACTGAAATCAACACCTTCGTATCCATCTTTTTTGTACTCACCCAAATAGTAGGCTCATGTTTATAAGTAGGGTCTAAGCCCCTCCCTTCGGTATGCAGGGGGGCCGCATAAAAAGCATTGGTAATTAAATTTAAAATCACACGGCCAATATCCTGCGGCACGATATTGATTTTACCAATCGTTTCATCAAAATCAGTTTTTATAATAGCATTGAAAGATTTGTCTTTTGCTCTTAAACCATGATAGGCTAAACGTAAGTATTCATCCGCCAATGCATTAATTTCTGTTGGCTCCTTTTGATTGCTGCTATGGCGGCTATGTTGCAACATCCCTTTTACAATGGCATCGGCTCGTTTACCATGATGATTTATTTTTTCCTGGTTATCGATTACATCAGCAGCTAGCGCTTTTACTTCCTCAAAATTACCCTTATCAATTTCATCTTTCATTTCCACCAGTAATTCTTTATTTACTTCGCTAAAATTATTTACGAAGTTTAAGGGATTTTGAATTTCATGTGCTATGCCGGCAGTAAGTTCACCAAGCGAAGCCATTTTTTCGGATTGGATAAGTTGTGATTGGGTAGATTTTAATTCAGCCAGGGTTGTTTCAATTTCATTTTTTTGAGCTACCAGCAATGTATTGGCTTTTTGTTTGTGTTTATTATTTCTGTAAAAGAAAAAAGCCAATAATAAAAAAACCGCCATGCCGCCAATAAGGCTGTAAATTTTTATTTTGTTTTCATATTGCTGTTTAGCTTCCCTGCTTTGCTGTTCCAGTTGCATCCTGCGGGCATCTTCATTAAAAGTAAGGGTTTGAAACTGGCGAATTTTATCTGTTGTATATAAGCTATCTTTTAAAGAAATGGACAGCTCCAAATATTTATAGGCACTGTCTAATTGATTATTTGATTTGTATAACCCGGCAACCAACGGGCTTAATTCTGCTATATAACTATCTGCATTTTCGCCCCATGACTGTAAATTTTTTTTATTATTTTGAAAATATTCCAACGCAAAACGGGCATAAACCAATGCAGAATCTACAAGCCCCTGTTTCTTAAAAATTCGTGCAATACCGGCATAAGCTCCGGATACTACCTGGCTGGCCTGAGAACTATATCCAGAAGTTATAGCCCGTCTGTAGTAATTTATCGCCATTTTATCATCACCCTTTTGAGCAAAAATATCACCAAGCAACTGATTATTGAAAGCACTTGTGCCAGTAGGGTTGGCATTTATTTCAAGCGCTGTCAATTTCTTTGCATACACCAGTGCAGAATCGGTGTTTAGAAGATTATTGTAAGCCATACTAATGATACTATAAGCCCACCATTTTGCATCTGTGTATCTTGTATCTTTTGGATCTAATTTTATTAAAATAGAATCCATCATTTTACCGTAGGCCAACACTTTTTGATAGTCTTTCATGGATATATAATCGAACGTAATATTTCTTATTGCAGTTACCATTAAAAATTTATCAGCTTCCTTCTCTGCTAATTTTAAATTTTCAAATCTTAACTCTAATGCTTTTGGATAATTGCCCAGGGCATGCAGCAGCGTTGCAGGTATTTCCTGCAGGTTAATTAATTCGCTTGTGTACCCGCTATTTACTGAACCTTTTAATTCACCGGAAGTCCTGATTTTTTGCAACAACATCAAAGCTCTTTTTGCATAATGCAATGCAGAATCAGCATTATAAAATTCAGGAAAAAATGCATAGTTGGTGGCAATTGCAGACATGATACCCACCCTGGCAGTATCCTCCTTTTGTAATTGAAGGCTGATTAATTTATCCTTAAATAATTCATCCCTCCACGATAAAACACTATCAACTAAAGTAGTATCTCTGCTGATTGTTATTATTCGGTCAGGCACTTCATCACCATAAAATTTCTTTTCTACATTGAGCCAGGTACCCCGGGTAAATTTATAGCGCATAACACCCGGCTTTAAATTAAGTACAATTGATTTTTGTTGGCCACCATAGGGCTTCATCAGGTAAGAGGCATTTGCCATAGAATCCCAGTTACTAAAAGTACCCGTTATAAAAATACTGTCATGTTGAATGGCGGTTTTCTCTTTCAATATAAAGCGCACCTTATGCTGCCCATGCAGCACAGAAAATAAAATCAAAAAAAGAACCAGGCTATAAACTCTTTTCATAAAATGCTGAATTGAACAGATAAGATAACAAACATTGTATGATTGTTGTTAAATGGTAACGCAAATATTCTTTTAAGG
Source organism: Ferruginibacter sp. (assembly GCA_031392305.1). Lineage (GTDB taxonomy): Bacteria > Bacteroidota > Bacteroidia > Chitinophagales > Chitinophagaceae > Ferruginibacter. The sequence goes on along the minus strand of JANMVB010000273.1, from coordinate 2,643 downwards.
TAAACTTTCGGAATTTAAAAGTTATATGAATTTAAATACCAGCAGACGAATTTCATGGGATCATCCTTGTGAACTTGTTCTGTTGTTTTTTCTTTTTGATAAAAAGAAAAAAGAATCAATCCTTTCATCGGCGTACATAATAGCAACATTACTTAACGGTTTGTAAAGAAGCTAGTAACTTAAACAGCTTCTTAATATCACAGGACGTAGAATTATATTTTTACAACCCGCAATCAATTAACGCATCCGTTATAACATCTGCTTGTAGGTTACGAAGGTTTAAATAATCTATCCATCGTTACCTCATTGTCTATTTCACCAAGATAATGTTCATTTCTTAAAGCCGGATAAGTGCTGAGCAATGTATTAAAAGTTGCCTTTTTTGTTTGAGTAGCCTGTCGGAAAATAGATTTTTTCATCCTTAATTGCGCCGCATAGCTTTTTGTAATGGCAAAATTTTCTTTGGTAAATTTTGCTTCACAAAGATTGATAGTTTGATCCGCCCGGTCAATAATCATATCTACCTGGCAGCCGGGGAGAGCATCATTTCCTTTAAACAACCAACTGCTTGTAGTGCTGTAAATGCCACTTATACCCAGTGCTCTTTTTATTTGTTTGATGTGCAGCATACAAATGTTTTCAAAGGCATATCCACTCCAGGCGGTAAATGTAGTCTTATTGGAAAGCTGCTCCCACGTACCCTTGCCGGAAATTTTATTGTTTTTTATAAATTTTAAATAAAACAGCGAATACAAATCGGTAAGTTTATAAATGGCTTCCTTTTTTTTATTGATAAGTGGTTCATAAAAAGAAATAAAATCGCATTCAGTTAGCTCTTCTAATGTTCGTGATAAGGAGGCTTCACTTATCCGGGTTTTGTTGGAAATATCCAGCCGGGTCATACCTTGTGGCCGTGCAGCAAGTGTTTCAATTATTTTGATATGATAATCGGCATTTTTAAAAAGCGAGTGATACAATTGTGCATACTCACCATGCAACAGCCCTTTTGGTGAAAAACAAATATCGTCAATTAACTGGGTAGCACTTTTGCCTTTTGTAATCTCCTTAAGGTAAAAAGGTATGCCGCCCATTACCATATAAATTTCCAACAATTGGTACTGTGTAAGTTTAGCACCAATTGAATTGACAAATAATTCTGTTTCATGCAGATTAAATGGCTCAAGTTTTATCCGTTGAGTTACCCGGTTATACAATCCACCTCTTGCATTAATTAATTTCTTTTTTATCCACGAAGATGCAGAGCCACATGCAATAAGGGCAACATTATTCATTGATGATATATGCTGGTTCCATAAAAACTCCAACGCAGGTATAAAATTCGATTTAGCATTATCCAGCCACGGCATCTCATCGATGAATACAACATGCTTAAATTTACTTTTAGGGAGGGCTTTTAAATAATCAGCCAAATACCTGAAAGCTTCCTGCCAGTTTACAGGCTGCATTTTTTCTTTTTTATTACCTGCCCGCCGTTTAAATTCAGCATAAAAATTTTGAAGCTGTTCTTCTTTTGCACCATCCTTGGTGCCTGTAAAATCAAATACAATATGATCTTTAAGGTACTGCCTTATCAAAAATGTTTTGCCTACCCTACGGCGGCCATACACTGCTAAAAACTCTGCCTGGCCAGAAACTAATATATTGTCTAACCTTTCTATCTCTGGCTCTCTGCCTATTAGTTTAACCGCATTTTGCATTACCTGATTATTTTATACCTGGAGAAATGTATATAAATATAAGCGATTTCTCCAACTATTAAATAATATTATTTGGAGAAATGTGGTAAAAAAAGGCAGATTTCTCCACGGATATAATCAATTTTCAATTTAATAAATGAGCAGTAAAGCAGTTATGTAAGTTACTATTCATCTTTAGCTGGTTTATTGACGCCACCTACTTCCTTTCATTTACTTTTAAAACCCTTAAAAAATTACTTCCTAAAATTTTTGTAATGTCCCGCCTGCTGTATCCTTTATCCATCAAAGCTTTTGTAATTAATGGATAAGTGGTTACATCATCTAATTGTTGTGGTGTAATAGTAATGCCATCAAAATCAGAACCTAATCCAACGTAATCTACCCCTACTAAATTGATGATGTATTCGATATGCAGCATGAGTAATGATAACGGGGGGCGCATAACATTTGCTTCGTCACTGTATTTTTTAAAAAGAAATGATTCTATATTCCACTCATGCATACCTGATTTAATCAATGAATCGCTTTCAGATTTATGAAGTTGCATAAAGTCAATTTGCTTTTTCATAAAACTGCTGTCTATAAATCCCGGATAAAAATTTACCTGGATAACACCACCATTTTTTGCAATGGCCCTTATTTGCTCATCTTTTAAATTTCGCTGGTGGTTACACAAATTATATACAGAACTGTGCGATGCAATAACGGGCTTTACAGTTGTGTTAATTACATCCCAAAAACTTTGTTCTCCCACGTGGCTGATGTCTATTATCATTCCCAACCCGTTCATCCGCTGTACTATTTTTTTGCCAAAATCTGTTAATCCTTTGTGTACCAAATCCTTTTTGAAAGTTTCATCATAAGCGCTGCTGGCCCAGGATGTAGAGTTGTTCCAGGTGAGTGTCATATACCTTGCACCACGTTT
>JANMVB010000266.1:0-1654 GCA_031392305.1 Ferruginibacter sp. | reverse complement strand
TGCAAATGTAAAGTGAAGCAAATATTGCTGAAAGATAATACGGTTACCGGTGTAAGTTTTGAGCACCGTGGTAACGATTACCAGCTAAATTGCAAATATGTGGTGGCTGCAAATGATGTGGAAACCTTGTACGAAAAAATGTTGCCTGATAATGCCATACCGGATCGCATGAAGAATAAATTGCGCAAGGCAGAGATGTATAGTTCTTCTGTTACCATTTCGATAGCGCTTGATTGCCCTGCTGAGGCACTGGGCTTTAATGAAGAGCTGGTACATATTGCAAATGAACATGCAGGCTTTGATGATCATCAAAGCGGCGATCCGTTAAAAAGTGAGATCAGTATATTGGCTCCTTCTTTAAGAGATAAATCTTTGGCGCCCGATGGGCATGGCACCCTTACTTTGTTTATGCCCGCCTACATGGATTTTAAAAATAACTGGTCAACCGAAAAAGATGCGGAGGGAAATTATGTAAGGAACGAAGCCTATCAACAACTAAAAACTGAAATTGCTGAACTAATTATTGCCCGGGTAGAAGCCAAAGTTGCTCCCGGACTGCGGAGCCATATTTTGTTTTATGATGTAGCCACACCCGTTACGCACCACCGGTACACAGGTAATAAGAATGGCACTATGATGGGTGCCAAACCGGGCAGGGAAAATATGCAGAATAAAATTGCGCATTATCAAACACCGGTAAAAAATCTTTACCTCGGGGGGCATTGGGCAGAGCTGGGCGGCGGGGTGCCTATAGCTGTAAAAGCCGGTACCAATGCAGCTTTGATGATACTTAAAAAGGAAAATAAAGCAGCCTTCTATTCACTCGCTAATTATATTGATCATAAAATTTCGTTGCAACATTTGCTGAATAATCCCTGCTTTAAGCGGTATGATAACTCCTGGGTACAGGCACTTACGCCGGCGCAAAAACGAAAAGTTTTAATAGAAGAAAGAAAATAATTTTCGAGTTTTTTTAGGGTTACAGACATTTGAATTTCAATTTAACATCGTTGTGTCACTCCCTTGTACGTCATACCCATGTGGAACTTTACTTACGTTATATAATATGACAAGTAAAAAAATGATTTTACTTTTCTGGCATAATTTTGTTTTGCTTTATTAAAACTTCCATGCTGCAATGCTGATTATTTAAATCCTCTTTATGTTTTCATACTTACAAAATTTAGTTTCTATCCATAAAAAATATTGTTGTTTATTGGTAAGCTGCTGTACATTTATTATTATGTTTAACTCCTGCTTTTATTCCGGGAAGGCGGCTAAAAAATTATATGATGCAGCCAGTGCAACCAGTTATGATATGGTGGTGATACCCGGCGTACCATTCGAAAATGGCACTTGGAGCAGAACGATGAAGGGGAGGATATACTGGTCTAAATTTTTGTATGATAAAGGCATTGCAAAAAATGTGATGTATTCAGGTTCATCAGTATATACTCCCTACTATGAAGGAATGATTATGGCCATGTATGCAGCAGCCATTGGTATCCCCGAAGAAAATATTTTTTATGAAATTACTGCAGAGCATAGCACAGAAAACATTTATTATTCATACAAAAAAGCAAAGCAACTTGGTTTTAATAAAATCGCTTTGGCATCGGATCGCTTTCAAACAATGACGCTCAGAAGATTTACC
>JANMVB010000245.1:0-4086 GCA_031392305.1 Ferruginibacter sp. | reverse complement strand
CTTTCATCCTACCTGCCTTGTTAGTACAGCCTATGGCAAAAAAGTGGGTGACTTTATTGTAGGAAAAATAAAGCTTGAAAAATGATCCTGTAAAAGTGGCCGGTGGGGGCACCGGCCACGGCGGTACGCCGCGGTTGGTGTCCTCACCAACCGCAAAATGAAAAATAATTCTTAATCAAAAACTAACTAAAAAATTAAAATGAAAAAAATATTTATAATACTCATCATTGTTTTAATAGGTCAATATAATGTAAGCGCACAAGGTTGTGTAGCCGTTCGCCAAATGGGTGGTGGAGGTATATGTACTTCAAATTCTTATAATCTATCCAAAGGCGATTTGCAGGCAGGGGTTAACTACCGCTACTTCCATTCGTGGAGGCATTTTGTAGGAAAAGAAGAACAGCCTCAGCGCCAAAAAACCGGTGGAGGCATTGGCCCCGATGGCAAAGAAAGAGGTAATGCCGTTAATATTTATTCTCATGCAGTTGACCTTAATTTATCTTATGGCATCACCAACCGCCTGCAGTTTAATTTAAGTATTCCCTGGGTACACAACGAGCGTTCACAGGTATTGCGCCAAACAACACCGGTAAAAGATACTTTTCGGTATAGTGTATTTGCAAAGGGCTTAGGCGATGTGCGCTTTGGTTTAAATTACTGGGTGATTGACCCTGCAAAAGCACACAACGGCAACCTGATGATTGGTGGTGGAATTAAATTAAGGACTGGTAGCTATGCAGAAACTGATGATGCTCCCCAAACAGATGGCACCATTAAAAATGTAATGATGGACCAGGCCATTCAGCCCGGTGATGGTGGGGTTGGGTTTTCAGTAGAGCTACAGGGTTTTACTCAATTGTATAAAGGCATTTATGGTTTTGCAAGTGCCTATTATTTATTCAATCCAAAAGAATCAAATGGTACTTATAAATCTGCTCCATCAGCAGGGTTGGCGGGCTATAATATTTATGCTTCTCCCGATCAGTATTTGGCACGTGCAGGTTTTATGAGCACAGTAGGAAAAGCGCAGCATTTAACGGTATCACTTGCAGGCCGTATTGAAGGTATCCCTGCTTATGATGCACTTGGTGGCCAGGTGGCTTACCGCCGCCCGGGTTATGTAGTGGCAGTGGAGCCTGGCGTTTCGTACCGCACCGGCCAGCATAGTGTTAGCTTATTTGTGCCGTACAATTTGGTAAAAGACCGCATACAAAGCGCCGCAGATATTGCCAGTCAAAATTTAAAAAATGCCAATGTTACGGATGCAAACTTAATGGCTCATGTGCAGGGTGATGCTGCCTTTGCAGATTATTCTATTAGCCTGGGCTATGCTTACAGGTTTGTAAAAAAAGCAAAAGCAGTAAAGCATTTTGATCCGAAATTGTAAAGCATAATTTGAAATTTTATTGTCCCGGCATTAATATCATATTCAGCTTTACAGGCGTCGCACTCTTGTACTGTGTATCATTGGGGAGCTTTAATTGTGTTGTGTGGGGCGTATTAAAATGTTAGTTTTTTTATAAAATGAATTTAATACTGTGTAAAAGTTAGAAAAAGATTTTGTTCAAAGAGGTTGCATTTTAAAACCTTAGTAGAAAATTAATTACATGAGTAACATAACCTTATTACCTTATTCATTTAAAAAGTTTTAGAGTTACCAAATAAGGTAATAAGGTGGAGGTTTTAATGAGATGTTTTTCTACTAAGGTTTTTTGATTACGGTATGTAGGCAAGTAAAAGTGGGATGTGAAAATGAAGGAGATTTATAGAAGTGTATTTTAAATTAAAGGTGGGAAAAGTTCCACACAGGTATGCGGTACAAGGGAGTGACACAACGATGTTGACCGAAGATAAAATGTTCGTTAAACAATTATCCTTTGTAAAATATAAATGAGATGGAACTTAAAAAATGAAAGCAATTATTAAAATATAAAAGCTATTACCAAAACCAAAACTACATGTATTATGAAAAGAAAATTTAAAGCACTGTTGTTTTTCATTTTAATGATGGGCACCGGGCAAATATTATTTGCACAAACCGATATGGATGCTATCATGATGGGAAAAAACCGCTTTTGTGTGGGGCCAATGTATAGCCACAGCAGTTGGAAAAATTATTGGGAAGGCACGTTGAAAAGGGATAACCAAAACCTTGGGACGATTACTACACAAATGTATGGCCTGATGGGCAACTACGGAATTTCATCAAAGCTCAATGTACTTTTTAGTGTGCCGTATGTAAAAACAAAAGCTTCTGCCGGTACCATGAAGGGTATGAAAGGCCTACAGGATCTGAGCCTGTTTGTAAAATGGATGCCCATAGAAAAAGATATGTTGGGTGGTACCTTTTCTTTGTATGGTATTGCAGGCGCATCTTTTCCACTAACAAATTATGTAGCAGATTACCTGCCTTTGTCTATCGGCATACGTAGCAAAACTGCCTCTGCAAGGCTAATGGCGGATTATCAAACGGGTAGTTTTTTTGTAACTGCTTCGGGTACTTATGTACTCCGTGATAATATTAAAATAGACCGTACCTCTTACTACACCACACAGTTGCACCTTACCAATGAAGTAAATATTCCCAATGGCGGCAATTTTAATTTTCGTACAGGTTTTAGAAACGAACGCCTGATTGCAGAAGCCATCTTAAATAGCTGGAAAACATTTGGTGGCTTTGATATTACCCGTAACAATATGCCCTTCCCTGGTAACAAAATGAATGCTACTACAGTGGGTGTAAATTTTAAGTATGTAGTACTACCAAACAACCATGAGATTTCATTGGTAGCCGGTGGCAGTAAAACAGTGGCCGGAAGAAATATGGGCCAGTCAACCTCTGTATATGGCTCTATATTTTATGTGCTTGATTTTAGCCGCAAAACAAAATCAACTGATCACCATGAACCTGCTAAAACTAATTAAAATGAAAAAGATATTTTTTGTACCGGTTTTATTTATTGCCGCATTTGCTTTCACTTTTGTGAGTTGCAGTAAAAACATTGAGGGCAGAACCGACAACACGCCAGCACTAAACCCTGCAAAAACGGATGCAAATGCAGGCACCTGGAAACCAATACTGCTAACTGTACCGGATGAGTTTGCAATACCTGCACCCGCCGGTCCGGCCACCCCTGATTATGTTGCACAAATCAATGAGATAAAATCTCTGCAGGCAGATCTTACAAATGCTGAAAAGGGCATAGTGAAATACTGGAGTGCCGGTGCTATATTAAGATGGAACGAAATTTTAAGAGAGCTGGTAGCAAAACACAACCTGCCGCCATATCAAAATGCGGATGGCACTTATCCGTTTCCGAGTGCTGCTAATCCATTGGCATATCCGCAGTTTCCATTTTCAAACCCACCGTATGCGGCAAGGGCTTATGCGTATGTAAGTGCTGCACAATATGATGCGCTGGTAGCAGCATGGCATTATAAAAAATTATACAACAGGAGTGCGCCATATAAAGTTGATGCTACCATCAATGTATTAATCCCACAATCTGACTTGCCATCATATCCATCAGAAGATGCAGTGGTAGTAGGAGCTGCCGTGGAAATGATGAAACTGCTTTTTCCCGGCGACCAGGATTACATTCAACAAAAAGCTGAGGAGCATAAAAGGGCACGGCTTATTTCAGGTGCCAATGTACGCAGCGATATTGAAGCCGGTGAACTACTTGGTAAACTGGTGGCACAAAAATTTGTAACCCGTGCCCGTGGCGACAGGGCAGGTGCTGCAATAGGTAATCAGGCAATGTGGACAAAACTGGAAACAGATTGTATGGCCCGTGGCGAAACGCCATGGTATAGTTTAGAGTTGCCAAAACGTCCACCGATGCTGCCGGTTTTTGGAAAAGTAAAACCATTTTTATTTGATTCGCTTACAGCGGTTTCTTTACGCCCCGGTCCACCACCACTTGTAAACAGTCAGCAAATGAAAGATGAAACTGAAGAGATTTATCAACTGATGAAAAACCCAACCCGGGAGCATACAAGGATTGTTCATTTTTGGGCAGATGGCGTTGGTACTTACACACCACCCGGCCATTGGGATGCAATAGCTGCTGAAGATTTTATTAC
>JANMVB010000107.1:0-6419 GCA_031392305.1 Ferruginibacter sp. | reverse complement strand
AGTACGGGAATCAATTTCTACCGTATCGTTTTCGCTGCTGCATACAAGTTTGCTGTAAAATATACCTTCCTGTAAATCATTGATGATTACTTCATGTAGCTCAACATTGAAAGCCATCATAAAATTCTTCATTAGGTCGTGGGTAAGTGGGCGGCTGGGGTTCATTCTTTCTAGAGCTACAGCAATTGCCTGCGCCTCAAAGCCACCAATTACAATTGGCAAACGGCGTAAACCATTAATTTCACCCAATACAACTGCGTAAGAATGAGTTTGTGTAATACTATGGGAAAGGGCTACTATTTCTAATTCAATTTTCTTCATATACTTATTCCTTCTGCTTTATAGCGGTGCATGTTATTTAAGCAATCAGCAAATATAAAAACAAAACCTTTCAAATGCTATTGAAAGGTTTTAAAATTAAAATTATGAAGTATATTCCTTATACCAATCCCTTCATCTTTTTTACTGCTTCTATAATTTTCGGCATTACTTCAAAAGCATCACCTACAATACCATAATCAGCCGCTTTAAAGAAAGGTGCTTCCGGATCTTTATTGATTACTACAATTGTTTTGCTGCGGTTAACGCCTGCCAGGTGCTGAATGGCCCCGGAAATGCCAATAGCAAAATATAAATTCGGTGCTATTGCAATACCGGTTTGCCCTACGTGCTCATGATGTGGGCGCCAGTTTATATCTGCCACGGGGCGGCTACAGGCAGTAGCTGCACCAAGCAATTTAGCCAGGTCAGTTACAAGCGCCCAGTTTTCGGGGCCTTTTAATCCTCGTCCGCCGCTTACTACAATTTCTGCTTCAGTTAAAGGTACTTCGCCTACAATTTTGTCAACTGATGTTACTGTTACTTTGCCTGCATCAACAGCAGTGGCAAATTCAGCTACTTCTGCTACGCCTTCGCCGGTTGAAATGGCATAAGCATTAGGGTTAAGCGCAATGATTTTTATGGGCGTGTTGATGGTAACATGGGCAAATGCTTTGCCGCTGAATACATTTTTTTTCACCGTAAACTTATCGCTAACAACCGGTAGCGCTATTGCACCGGATACCAGTCCAGCTTTTAGCCTCACACTTAAACGGGGCGCTATTGCTTTACCACTCAGGTTATTTGAAAATACAATAACGGTGGCACCACTTGCAACGGCAAGGTCTGCAATTACTTTTGCAAAAACCTGGGCATCCAGGTGATCGAGTGCCGGGTTGGTGATGGTATGAACTTTTTTAATGCCATACTTACCCAGCGTAGTTAAGTCTTCAGTTATTGAGCCTACAATTACAGCTTCTGCAGCCACACCCATTTGCTCAGCTACTTTAGCGCCATAACATGCCGCTTCAAAAGAAGATTTCCTGATTTGTCCATCTGCCTGGTCTAAAAAAACTAATACTGACATGAGCTTTATTTTTATTTATAAACTATAAAATGATATTTGAACATTCGGGTTTTAATTGATGCAAAAAAACCAATTGCTGGTATAATAAATAATTCGTTGAGTTATTTAATCCATTACATATACTGCAGGAAAAGTTCCACATTGGTATGCAGTACAAGGGAGATCATTTATCCTTTTTACCAAAAAGGATAAATGACAAAATCATATTTACAACGATGATCCTATGGAAAACAACTGCTTGTAAAAAAATTATTAAAACGACAAAATGAAAAAGAACTAACATTAAATAATACTCATAAATGTTAAGTGCCCCTTTAAGGGACAGGGGCTAAATCACCCTCGCTTCCTCATGCAACAACCTTACAAGCTCTTCAGCATTTTCTGCAGGCACTAATTTTACGCCAGCCTTGGCCGGTGGTAAATCGAATGATGCAATGGAAGTGTATGCCTCCGTGGCTACAGGTTCCAGTACTTTCAATGGTTTACTGCGTGCGCCCATTATACCTTTCATATTGGGAATGCGTTGCTCGGCCATTCCTTTTTGGCAACTCACTACCAGGGGTAGCTGCACTTTGTTTGTTTCTTCACCACCTTCAATTTCACGAACAATGGTGGCATTGCTTCCTTCAAGATCGAATTTAATGGCCAGCGAAACATACGGGAGATCGAGCAGTTCAGCAACCATACCACCAATGGATGAGCCGTTGTAGTCGATGGTTTCTTTGCCTGTAAATACCAGGTCGTAGCCGCCTTGTTTTGCTACTTCCGCAATTTGGCTGGCAATATAAAAACTGTCGTGGCTATCGGCATTTACCCTGATGGCTTCATCACCGCCAAGCGCAAGTGCCTTGCGGATAATAGGGTCGCTATCAGGCATACCAACTGTAACCAGGTGAATCACGGTGCCGGCATTTGCTTCTTTTAATTCGATGGCACGTACCAATGCATACCACTCATCGTAGGGGTTAATGATCCACACCACGCCATCCGAAGCGAATTTCGTATTGTTATCTGTGAAGGCTATTTTTGCGGTGGTATCGGGTGTTTTGCTGATGCAAACCAAAATTTTCATACACTATAATTTAGAATCGTAAAAATAAGTTGTTTATGCAACTAAATGCAAATATAAGATTTGTAAAATACAAATTGCTGCAAAACAAAAAATTTTATTGAACCCATGAGCAGGATAGATAAATTACTGGAATACATGAAAACATCGGGCAAGGATAGTTTTCTGCAACATGCGCTGGCACTGGAATACATCAAGATTGGGAACGATGAGGAGGCCCGTAATCTTTTCAACGAAATTCTTTTGCGGGAGCCAACTTACATCGGCTCTTACTATCATTTGGGCAAATTAATTGAGCGTGCAGGCGACTTTGATAAAGCCATTCGTATTTATAAAAGGGGCATGGAAGAATCAAAAAGGGCAGGGGATAATCATACATACAGCGAGTTGCAGGGAGCTTTGGAAGATATTGAAGATTAGTGCTTCATGGGCAAAAAAAATTGTTGTCCAGGCAGCGGGTTTCATAGCATCATTGTTGCGTCGCACTCTTGTACCGCATACCAATATGGATCATTGGCTTCCAGGTCAAACGCTCTTTTCAAATAGCTTCAATTAATCACTTCAATGAGTCTTTTACAAAAGTTTACGCAATACATGCAAAAGGAAAATCTGTTTCATCCCAACGATAGGCTATTGCTTGCCGTTAGTGGGGGAGTAGATTCTGTTGCCTTATGTGAACTTTGTAAACAGGCAGGTTATTATTTTTCAATAGCCCATTGCAATTTTCAGTTAAGGGGGGAGGAGAGTGAGAGGGATGAAGCATTTGTAACGAAGTTGGCCCGGCAATATGATGTGCAGTTTTATGTAAAAATATTTGATACCCTCGTATTTGCAAAAGCAAATAAACTTTCCATCGAAGAAGCAGCGAGAGAATTAAGATATAAATGGTTTGCTGAATTAACCGGGGGACAAGGTAGCGATGCATTAAAATATATTGTCACCGGCCATCATGCAGATGACAATATAGAAACTGTCATGATGAATTTTTTCAGGGGCACCGGCATCATCGGCTTACGTGGCATAGAGCCAAAAAGGGGCAATATTATCCGTCCTTTATTATTTGCCCGTCGAAGTGAGCTGGAACAATTTATTGAAACCAACGGGTTACAGTTTGTAACAGATGACACCAACCTTCAGGATGATTATACCCGAAATTATTTTCGCAACAAAATTATTCCTTTAGTAAATGAAAGTTTTTCCGAAGCAGCAAATAATGTATTGAAAAATATTCTCCGCTTTAAGGAAACAGAAATTTTATACCAGCAGGCTCTACAATTACATAAGAAAAAATTACTCGAAAAAAAAGGAAATGAAGTACATATTCCTGTGTTGAAATTGCTGAAAGTAATACCGCTTGCCACGGTGATTTATGAAATTATAAAAGAGTTTGGCTTTACGTCCCATCAAACCGATGAAGCCATCGCCTTATTAAAAAGTGGCTCGGGTAAATACATCCAATCTGCCACCCATCGGGTTATAAAAAACAGGAACTGGCTGATTATTTCGCCACTGCAAACAATGGAAGCAGGCAATATATTGATTGAAGAAAACGATGCTGATATTCATTTTGAAGCAGGTAAATTAAAACCCGAAAAGTTAAGCGTTGATAATTTCCACTTATCAACTGATAACAATGTAGCCATGTTACATGTAGCAGTCATCAGCTTTCCGCTCTTGTTACGTAAATGGAAACACGGCGATTATTTTTATCCACTGGGAATGACAAAGAAAAAGAAGCTCAGCCGTTTTTTTATTGACCAGAAATTATCACTTACTCAAAAAGAAAATACCTGGGTGATAGAAATGGATCAAAAAATTATTTGGGTGGTGGGTATGCGGATTGATGACCGGTTTAAAATTACAAACAGCACCACACATATTTTAAAGATTACTTACCTGCCAAAATGAGGGTGTGTAAGTTCATTCAGTACAGTGGGCAGCATTTGTGGAGCTAATATCATTATCAATACCATGGTAAATACAAGCCCAAAAAGTGAACCCCATAAATGGGCATCATGGTTTACATAACCCACATTTTTCTTCGACATCACAATACAATATACAAGGTACAATACCGCATAAATAATAAAAGGCATCGGCAAAAAGTAAATATAAATTGTGCCCCAGGGATTAAATAATATGCAGGCAAAAACTACCGCAGATACTGCTCCTGAAGCTCCCAGTGCTTTGTAATTATAATTGTCCTGGTGTTTTATATAGCTCGGGATGTCAGCCGCAACCAACCCCAGTGCATACAAAGCGAGGTACGAAATATTTCCTCCCAGCCCATACTCAGCAAAATAAGTTTCTACAGCCCTGCCAAAAAAATACAAAGTGAACATATTGAAAAAGAGGTGTATCATATCTGCATGAATAAACCCTGAACTTATAAAACGGTAATACTGATTTTCTCTTTTTATGCGGTAGGGCCACATCAGTGTTTTTTCTAAAAAAGCAGCGTTGGAGAAACCAATTAAGGAAAATAGCACATTAGCAATAATGATGCTGTAGGTGATGGGGAATTCAAAAAAAATCATAACTATTTAAATTATTTAAGTGCCGTAAAACTATTGCATTATTTTAACTATGGTGATATTTTTCGTTGCGGTTAATACTGCAGGCCCTGTATAGTTGCTCGGCTAATATAAGCCTCACCAATTGGTGAGGAAAAACCAACGTTGATAAACTCCATTTGAAATTGCTTCTGTCCATTACTTCATTGCTAACACCATACGCACCCCCGATGAGAAAAACAATGTTTTTGATACTTTCATTGGCCCTCGTCTGGATGAAAGCTGCAACACCTTCGCTTGTAAGCAGCTTGCCCCTTTCATCTAACAACACCAGGTAATCTTCTTTTTGCAAGGATGCTAAAATTATTTCACCCTCTTTCTTTTTTAGATCTGGCTCATTTAAAGTGGCTGCATTTTTTGGCATGGGGATTATGCTCCATTCTACGGGATAATAGTTGGAGATACGTTTACTAAACATTTCTACGCCTTCCTTTACATAGGGTTCATGTGGTTTGCCAATAGCCCTTAAATGAATTTTCATAATGTGCTTTATCCGGCAAAAATGAGGAAAGAGTTGGGTAGAATAAAATTAATCTCTATTTTTGCCGTCCGGTAAAACGGAAAAGGCTGCGTAGCTCAATTGAATAGAGCATCTGACTACGGATCAGAAGGTTTTGAAGTTCTTTTATGCAGGGTGTTTTTAAATGGCTCTGTAGCTCAATTGAATAGAGCACTTGACTACGGATCAAGAGGTTTCAGGTTTGAATCCTGACAGGGTCACTGATTTTCAATTAGTTGCAAAGAGATTGATTTGGTAAAACAAGTCAATCTCTTTTCTTTTTTATTGCCTTTAATGGCGAATTTTCAAAAGATTTACTTTTTTACCTCGCTTAAATAATTGAGCTTTTTTCAAATTTGCAAACAATTTGCAAACAAAAGGCATCCAATGATTTGCTCAAACTAATTTGCAAACATTTCCGGGAAAGTGAAAGAACTGTTGATATGTAAAGTTATAAAAATAACTAAAGCCTTAAAAAATAAAATATCAAAAAAGCCCGACAGATATTTGCCAGGCTTTGTGGGGAGTTTCTTTTAGGCTATTTCCTGCCTCAATCTTTCAAACCGGGAACCAAATTTCAACTGCCCTATTTTATTTTCCTTGATATATTGTATCACTTCAGTTTTATCAAAATAAACACGGCCTCTTTGTTTATGAGAAGGTAACCCCCTTTTTATCCAATCAGTCAAAGTTGGCAACGATACTCTCAGAAACTTTGCAATCTCTTTTCGGTTAAGCAGATCTTCCTCATTTTGATCAGCCTTCAATTCCTTTTTCGTAAATTCCTGAAGAAAATCTTTCACAGCTTCTTTAATCCATCTTTTAAAGTCGTTTTCATTCGGAATAAATAGTGTCTCCATAAAATCATATTTT
>JANMVB010000175.1:0-4693 GCA_031392305.1 Ferruginibacter sp. | reverse complement strand
GTTGCCAACGTACATTACAACCATTGTCCAGGTGGGTGAAAACTTCTTTTGTGGTCATACTGACGGCATTTACAGGTCATCAGACAAGGGAAAAACATGGAAACTGTTACTTCCTTCTGTAAAAGGGAAGATGTTTAAATTATCTGTTTCCGGCAACACTATTTATGCCATACAGATGGAGTCGCATTGTTAAACCTACTCAATAAAAAAAGGTAAATAAAAAATGAAAAAAACCGTAATGTTGTTTGGGCTGTTTTTAATGACTGTTTTTTACACCTCCTGTGGACAAAACCAAACATACGCACCCCCGGATATTATCAGGTCCCAAACAAAAGACTCAGTCAGTTCCTATGGGCCTACCCGAATGGTTCGGCATGTAAAGCAGGCCAGGAACGGCGACATTTTGATTGCATCCTACACAGGCGTGTGGCGATACGATGGAAAATTGTTTACCAATATAACAAGTGCAATCAAATCGCCCAGCTTTTGGGATGTGCTGGAAGACCGGAAAGGAAATCTTTGGTTCGGTAGCAAGGATTCAGGTGTTTATCTTCTGCCTTCAGGGCAAACAACCTTTCAACATTTTACAACTAAGCAGGGGCTGGCCAGTAATATGGCGCTTCATATGTATGAAGACAGAGCCGGAAATATTTGGTTCGGAGCAAGCCGCTACGACGGGAAATCTTTTCGAAATTTTACCACAAAAGATGGTTTTCCCAGTAACAGTATTCGTTTACTTCTTGAAGACAAAGCCGGCAAGCTTTGGTTTGGTGCACAAGGAGAAAGTATGTTCGTTTATAATGCCCGTCCCGATTCAATCGGGAGAAAAACATTTACCGTTTTAAAAAACAAAGACGGTAAAACCTTTACAAACGTTTGGGGAATTACCGAAGATAGAAAAGGAAATTTTTGGTTTGGTGCCACGATAATAGAAGATAAAAGAGGCGATACGTCCTTCGTTTCACAGGGTCTTTGGCGCTATGACGGCAGCACCTATACAAAGGTATCGCAGAAGGGTGCTTATGGTATAATTGAAGATAAAAATGGAAACATCTGGACCACCGGTGCCGATGAACCTCAGGGTATTGGGCAGGTCTGGTCGTTTTCCCGTTATGATCAAAAGTCATTGTACAATGAAAAGCCCACTGTAACCGAAATAAAGTCACAACCAGGAATGCTTTTGGGCATTTTAGAAGATGCGAAAGGAAATATTTGGTTTGGCTCTGGTGTTGGCGTATATCGTTATGATGGAAAGATTATCACGGACTTTAAAAGTAAAGAATAACAAACAGACTAACAATAATTTAGTGCTGCCAAAAGAGAAACAGCCGCATACAACATTAGGAACAAAACTCCGCTTTGGTTGGTAGCACACGAACCTTTCTCCGCAGTCAATCTCCTTACAACGCAGTAAAAAATATTCTTCAAAAAACCCAATTCATCGATACCAGTTTCATAAAACCTCCCTTCCCCTGGCCGCCGCACCGGGCTATGCAGGGAGACGTTTCGTGGAAGAAGGCACTTTATTGTCCGGGAAAAATAGCATTGGGGAGCATCGTTGCATCGCCCTCTTGTACGTTATACCAATGTGGATCTTTAATTGCGTGATGAAAATACACTTGAATATTTGGGTTGCAAATGTTTTTACTAAATACAAACTTTTGATAAAATGCTTTAAAGCCCCTTATAAATATGAGTGCAATTTTATTTTGACAAATTGGTGATAAGGTCAAAAGGTTCGTAAATATTTGAGTTGAGGGCAATGCTAGCCACTCCGATCAACCGACACTGCAAACTCGAAACTGACACTCCTGCATATAATTCTTATATTGTGAAATGAATTCAAACAAAATGAAAAACATCTTCCTTGCTGATGACGATGCTGATGACCGCATGTTCTTTGAAGATGCTCTGAAGAAAGTAGCCATCTCGACACAACTTACAGTTTCAAACGATGGTTTAGAGTTGATGAACAATCTTGAAACAATAATGGAACCGCCACCGCCTGATGTTATTTTCCTTGATCTTAATATGCCACGCAAAAACGGGTTTCAATGCCTGGAAGAAATCAAGAATATACACAAACTAAAAGACATACCAATTGTCATATTTTCAACCACAACTAATGAGGATGCGGTTAATAAAACATACCAGCATGGTGCAAATCATTATATCTGCAAACCTCATTCATTTGAACTTTTGGTAAAAGCAATTGAAACAGTATTGAAACTTGAAATGTGGCAAAAACCACAACCACCTAAAGAAAAATTTGTTTTAGCATTTGCCTGATATGCCAGAAAATAAATTATCTGATACTATAAGAGAACTTGCTTTTCAAATGGAAGAAAAAGAAAAGCGGGCAGCGGAATTAATTATTGCAAATGAAGAACTTATTTTTCAAAATGGGGAGAAAGAAAAGCGTGCAGCAGAATTAATTATTGCTAACAAAGAACTTGCTTTTCAAAATGAAGAAAAAGAAAATCGGGCAGCAGAATTAATTATTGCTAACAAAGAGCTTGCTTTTCAAAATAAAGAAAAAGAAAAGCGGGCAGCTGAATTAATAATTGCAAATGAGGAACTTATTTTTCAAAACGAGGAGAAAGAAAATCGGGCAGCCGAATTAATTATTGCTAACAAAGAACTTGCTTTTCAAAATGAAGAAAAAGAAAATCGTGCAGCCGAATTAATTATTGCTAACAAAGAGCTTGCTTTTCAAAATTTAGAAAAAGAAAAGCGGGCAGCAGAGTTAATCATTGCAAATGAAGAACTTATTTTTCAAAACGGGGAAAAAGAAAATCGGGCAGCCGAATTAATTATTGCTAACAAAGAACTTGCTTTTCAAAATGAAGAAAAAGAAAATCGTGCAGCCGAATTAAATATTGCTAACAAAGAGCTTGCTTTTCAAAATGTAGAAAAAGAAAAGCGGGCAGCAGAGTTAATCATTGCAAACAAGGAACTTATTTTTCAAAACGGGGAGAAAGAAAATCGGGCAGCTGAATTAATAATTGCAAATGAGGAACTTATTTTTCAAAACGGGGAAAAAGAAAATCGTGCCGCAGAATTAATTATAGCTAACAAAGAGCTTATTTTTCAAAACGGGGAGAAAGAAAAACGGGCAGCAGAGCTATTCATTGCCAATAAAGAATTAGAATCATTCACTTATATATCCAGCCACGATTTACAAGAGCCTTTACGAAAAATTCAAACCTTTGCAACCCGTCTTATTGCTGATGAATTTCAAAACTTATCTGATAAAGGCAAAGAATATGTCTTAAGAATGCAAGATGCAGCCAACCGAATGCAAACGCTCATCGATGATTTACTCGCATACTCCCGCATAACTATATCTGAACGAAAATTTGAAACCACCCACCTCAGCCCAATAATAGAAGCAGTAATAAATGATTTTAAAGAAATCATTGCTGCAAACCATGCAACCATTGAAGTAGGCAAAATGTACGATGCCCATATTATTCCTTTTCAGTTCCGCCAACTCATGCACAATATCATTGGTAACGCACTCAAATTTTCAAATCCTGATAGACCACCACATATAATAATAAAGAGCAGAAATATTAAGGGCAATGAAGTAAAAGACCAAAAACTTTTATCCGAAAAAGAGTATTGTCACATTACTGTTACCGACAACGGCATTGGCTTTGAACCACAATACAAAGACCATATCTTTGAATTATTTAAACGCCTTCACCACAAAGAAAAAATAACGGGCACAGGCATTGGGCTTACCATCGTAAAAAAAATTGTTGAAAATCACAACGGTGTAATTACAGCAAGAGGCGAATTAAATAAAGGTGCATCATTTGATATCTATATTCCTTCAATTTAAACAGTATAGCCTTGTGGACAGAAGAGCACATGCGCATAACAAAAGTATTTGCAAAAGTCTGGCGGACGATGAATCAAACCAATCAAAAAATTCACAGTTCAGACAAACAAATCAATTCATCATAATCACACCAATCAAAAAAATCATAGTTCACACAAACAAAAATCACAGTTCAAATAAACACACAAATAAAAATGGCCCCCCAACCGGGCAGCCATATTTTATCCATGTATGAAAAAACTAAAAACAACAAACATTATTGAGCTACCCGGGTAGTAGTAGCGCTGTAAGTAACCTGGCCACGGGCACCAACAGCACCCATCCTAAAAATATAACTCACCCCTTTTGTAAGGTCTTTAACCGTAGCAGTGCTACTGGTAGAGTTAATACTTGTCCACCCATTATTATCTGTAACAGGCTCGGCCATATAATCAAAAATAATAGATCTTGAATATTTTGGTTTATCTCCGGTAATAACAATTTCGCCCAGGTTTACGCCATCAGTTGCCCTTAAATTTGTTGGTATTTCCAGGGGAGGTGAGGTAGTATTTTTCTTCTTAACCTCAAACCTGCTGCTTAATAAAATATCCACATCACCCTTAGCCGTTAAGGTTACATAATTTCCCAGCTCAATCAGGTTATCAATAACCTGGCGCTTCACCTGGTTTTTAGCAATAACTGCATCAATATCCCGGCTGCTTGCACTTGCCAGCAACTCATTGTACGATACTAAAATTGCTAAAAAAGCAGCCATCGTAATTGGCGGCTTAGGAAAATGCGACGATGTGCTCATGCCATCATGTATGGCCATGGCCAAAGCCAATAAAGCCGTTTCGTTTTTGTTAG
>JANMVB010000094.1:0-16101 GCA_031392305.1 Ferruginibacter sp. | reverse complement strand
CAGCAGTAGAGCAATTAATCAAAAAGTCTTTAAATATTATAGCAGATTCAAATTTATAAAAAATGAAAGTGGAGTTTTACAAATACCATGGAACAGGCAACGATTTTATAATATTAGACAACCGGGAGAAGCAATATTCTTCCCTAACGCAAAAACAAATCGGTATGCTATGTCATCGTCACTTTGGTATTGGTGCAGATGGCCTGATGTTGCTGGAAAACAAAGCCGGGTACGACTTTCAAATGATTTATTACAATGCCGATGGCAATACAAGTAGCATGTGTGGCAATGGCGGAAGGTGCCTCGTAAAATTTGCCAACCAACACGGCATTTTCAAAAGTACGTATCACTTTATTGCCATTGACGGAGAACATGAAGCAGAAATTGATATTGATGGAACGGTAAGCCTTAAAATGCAGAATGTTGATAAGGTTTTATATCATCATTCTTACATGGTACTTAACACCGGCTCGCCGCATTTTGTAAAATTTGCACCCGAGGTTGAAAATATAGATGTTGTAAATACCGGCTATGATATCCGCTATAGCAAAGAGTTTGAGCCCGATGGCATTAATGTAAACTTTGTAGAATCAATTGGCGAAGATGCAATTTTTGTGCGTACTTATGAGCGTGGTGTAGAAGATGAAACCATGAGTTGTGGCACCGGTGTTACCGCTGCAGCATTATTATCTGCACACAACGAAAACGGTTTTAATACCGTGGAAGTAAAAACGCCGGGTGGCCATTTAACAGTAGAATTTAATAAAATTGATGATCAGCATTTTGACGATATCTGGCTTTGCGGCCCCGCCGAATTTGTTTTTAAAGGCGAAATTGAAATAGCCTGAATAAATATGGATAACCAAAAAAGTTAAAGTATATTTTATTGGCCCGGCAGATGTACTGCTAGGTAGCTTCATTGGCGTCGCACTCTTGTACATTGTATCATTGGGGAACATTACCCACATTATAATTAAGATAAGCAATCAGTAAGTTAACAGTTAACAGCAAACAGTAAACAATAAACAGTAAACCCAAAACCCAAAAACCTAAACCAAAAACCATAAACCATAAACAGTAAACTGCTTCATACATGATTCAATATTTTAAAAATAAGGAACACCAGACGATAGCGATAGATAAGCCCGAAGACGGTAGCTGGGTAAATGTACTGCCGCCCCTAAAGCAGGAAGAATTTACTGAGTTGAGTGAAACCCTTGACATTCCCATTGACTTTTTAAAAGATTCGTTGGATATTGATGAACGCAGCCGGTACGAAATTGATGACAACGTAAAACTTATCGTAATAAAAACCCCTACAGAGAACAATTCTTTCAACGATAGCGATGCATTTTATATTACCATTCCCATTTGTATTATTCTTACACACAACCAGATTGTAACAGTAAATTCCTTTGAGAACGAAGCCATCAAAAAATTTTTAACAACGTTTCAAAACCGCAACCCTGATAAGAAGAATATGATGGTGCTGAAGATATTTGAAAAGGTTACCACCAATTTCCAGGATTATCTGAAAGAGATCAATATGCGGCGTAATACCCTGGAGCATAAATTATATGTGGCCAACCGAAATGAAGAATTACTGCAACTCATGCGTATTCAAAAAAGCCTTGTTTACTTTTTAACAGCACTAAGAAGTAATGAGCTATTAATGATGAAAATGGTGAGAACAAATATTTTGCAACTGAATGAAGAGGAAAAAGATTTTTTAGATGATTTAATTGTAGAAACCAGCCAGGCACTTGAGATGGCGAATACTTATACCAATATCCTCAGCAGTACATTAGATGCATTTGCCAGTATCATCAGTAATAACCAGAACGAAGTACTGAAGCGCCTTACAACACTCACAATTGTACTTACCGTACCTATTTTGATCGCCAGCATTTACGGCATGAATGTGCCTATTCCGTACAAGGATACCCCGTATGCCTTTTGGATACCAGTTATTATTTCATTGATTATTCTTGCAGTGGTAGCATGGAATTATTGGAAACGGGTAAAAAAATAATAGCATGATAACGATCAGGGTTTATGGCATATTAATCAACGACCAAAAACAGGTATTGGTGAGTGATGAATATATCCGGGGCAGTTATTTTACAAAATTTCCCGGCGGTGGATTAGAAGTGGGTGAAGGAACCAGGGATTGTTTGAAACGGGAATTTTTGGAAGAAATGAATCTCAACGTATCAGTGGATGAACATATTTACACTACCGATTTTTTTGTAAAAAGCGCCTTCAATACAGCGCAACAAATACTTTCTATTTATTATTTTGCTACAGCACTTGAGCCAATTAAAGTACCATTAAGAGATAAAGAATTTGATTTTGATGAGCATCAGCTAAAAATTTACAGCGAGCTGGAGCAAACGGAAACTTTTCGTTTCATTGAATGGGATAATTTTTCTGCTGACTCCGTTACTTTACCTCTTGACAAGGTTGTTGCAACTATGCTAAAAGAAAATTTTAAATAATGAATGCAAGAGATTTTTTTTCAAACGAATTTGTTTTAGAAAATGAAATGGCCAGGTTAAGCCCTTTAAAAACCGAAGATTTTAAAGCCCTTGAAGCCGTTGCCTATCATCCGCAAATTTGGGCACTTGGAATGAGTAATTTAAATGAACCTGCTCACCTTATGGCATACATACAATCTGCCCTGGATGATAAAATTAGCCTGACCTCCTACCCTTTTCTAATTTATGATAAAATAAAAAATTCAGTAGCTGGATCAACCCGATATGGTAATATTTCTTTTGCACATAAAAGACTTGAAATTGGATGGACATGGGTTCATCCTGACTTTCAAGGCACGGGGCTTAATAAAGCATGTAAGTTTTTATTACTGCAGTTTGCTTTTGAAACACTTGGTTTTAACCGGGTTGAAATAAAAACAGACGTGCTCAACCAGCAATCAAGAAAAGCCATATTAAAGATTGGTGGTACAGAAGAAGGTATCTTTCGCAGGCACCAAATTACTTCTGATGGAAGAGTGAGGGACAGTATTTATTTCAGCATCATTAATGATGAATGGCCCGAGATTAAGTCAACAGTTTTTAAAGAATTTTAGTGAACTGCTTATAATGATTTTTTCACGTACTGCAGCTTAGAATAAGTTTGTAAAGCTGAAGCTATAACGCAATTAAAGATCCATATAGGTATGCAGTACAAGTGTGCGACGCAACGATTTTCCACAAAGCTTCCAAAGTTTGGGCAATCAAATTTACCTGTCAAAAAGCTTAATTACTTTGCCAGCTATTATTTGTAAAATTCTGATCGGGAAATACTTTATCAGGATCTATCACTACAGAAATCACCTTCTCGGTAGTTGGTAACTTAACTGTTTTCACTATTACATTGTTCCATATTTCTACTGGTAATTTCAGGGTGCCTGTTTTGCCCCCGGCAGTTTTATAAAACAGGTTCACCGGCATTGCCATCTGGTCTAAATTTGCCATAGTAACCATTGCCCCGCTTTTTACATCATCCTTTTCATAAGAAACAGCAATGATTGCCTGGTCGAGTTTATAATTTTCAAGGAACCAGCCTTTCCAAAACCAACCCAAATTTTCGCCACCCACATTTTCCATTGTCCTAAAAAAATCCCAAGGTGTAGGATGTTTGTAAGCCCATCTTTGTATATAATTTTTGAAAGCATAATCAAACCTTACAGGACCCAAAATTTCATTGCGCAATAGCTCCAAACCATAGCCTGGCTTGGCATACAAGGCAGCGCCAATATTTGTTTCTCTCAATGCATCCGGTGTATTCATGATGGCTTCGCTATTGGCCCCAAACAAATAACTTCCATAATTTTCCATATTCGCCGGAGGTCGTTTATACTCTCCTTTATTAAAATCATCGTCGGCCAGCGAATTAATAAATGTATTAAAGCCTTCATCCATCCAGCCATATTTACGTTCATTACTTCCTACAATCATTGGGAACCAGGTATGCCCGAATTCATGATCTGTTACCCCAAACAAAGCATCTTCCTCTGCCTTGTATCCGCAAAATACAATACCCGGATATTCCATGCCGCCGATATTACCTGCAACATTGGTAGCTGCCGGGTACGGATATACGAACCAACGTTTGCTATAATTTTCAATACTTGCCTTTGTGTATTCGGTTGACCTGCCCCATCTTTTATCGCCATTACTTTCTGCAGGGTAAGCACTCATGGCCAACGAAGTTTTTCCCCCGGGTAAATTAATCCTTGCTGCATCCCAAATGAATGCTTTTGACGAAGCCCAGGCAATGTCCCTTGCATTGGTAATTTTATAATGCCAGGTAAGGGTATTTCCTTTAGGTCGGGATGTGGGATTGGTCACTTCTTTTTCAGTACGCAGCATTACAGTTTTATCACTTTTTTTTGCGGCATCTAACCTGGTGAGCTGCGTAGGAGTTAATACTTCCGAAGCATTTAATAACTCGCCACTTGCTACCACAATATGCGAAGCCGGGGCCGTAATTGTAAAATCAAAATCGCCATACTCAAGATAAAATTCGCTTGGCCCAAGGTAGGGCAGTGTATTCCAGCCTTCCACGTCATCAAAAACGCACATGCGTGGATACCACTGGGCTACAGAGAATATTTCTCCATTCCTGGTGGGCAATATCCCACATCTGTCTGCGCCATACTCCGGCAATACAAATGAAAAATCGATCGTGAATTTTACGCTGCCTGATGCAGCAATTGGAGTAGCCAGGCGTATCTGCATCCTGGTATCTGTAATTACATAATCAGTTATTGCATTGTCATTTACTTTTACGGTATTTATTTTATAGCCTCCATCAAAATCACTGTTAATATCGCCATAACGGCTACGGCCGCCTACCGGCAATTTTACCTGCCCACGGCTTTGCTTTTTAAATAAATTCTGATCGAGTTGCAGCCATACAAATGGTAAAGTATGCGGACTGTTATTTTTATAAGTGATGGTTACACTACCTGCAATTTCGTGGGTAAGCTCATTTAAGGTAGCATTGATTTTATAGTCAGCCCTGTTTTGCCAATAGCCTGAGTTGGGCTCGCCTGTTGCAGACCTTGTACTCGTTTCTCCGGAAGGATAAAATATTGGCGAGAACAAAGCATGTGGA
This sequence comes from Ferruginibacter sp., assembly GCA_031392305.1. Classification (GTDB taxonomy): domain Bacteria; phylum Bacteroidota; class Bacteroidia; order Chitinophagales; family Chitinophagaceae; genus Ferruginibacter. Next base: position 10,977 of record JANMVB010000094.1, on the reverse strand, counting down.
TCATAAGTCGATTCTACTCCCAACTCCTCCTGGGCAAAACAAACCTGGCACATCGCAATTAGCAAACACGTAATAAAGGCTTTCATATTAAAAATTTAGTATTTCGAAGATATAGCAAAACCTGTGTAGTTTGCAACCCTTTCCTGTTAATTACTGCCCCATTCTTTCAATAGTTTTTTTCCATCTTCCTTAATAATCGGGTCGTCTTCTGTTTGGTTGGGTACGGTTAGCATTTTACGCAGTATAGTAATTGCTTTCGGTTTTTGATCATTTTTTTTATAGGCTTTTGCCATTTCATAATAATTTAAAATGAACCCATCTGTTATAGAATGTGATTTTTCAAAAGCCATGATTGATTCTTTTAGCGATGCCTGTGGCAAGCCACCAAACAACAATTTAACCGCAGCCTTTTCAAAAGCATTTAGCGTACTAATTTCGTAATGCCAGCGACCAAGCACATGCCATGCTTTGTAATTGCGGGGATCATTTTTTATGGCCACATCCACATGACGCTTTATTTCTTTGGCCGAACTTATTTTTTCTTTTCCACTTTTATTGAGCGAACTCCTGCCGAGTGCAATGGCCATTACGCAATTAGATTCTGAATTATTAGGGTTAATCTTTAATGCAATATTTGCATAAGTTTTAGCTGCCGAATAATAATCTTCAATCATCTTATTATTCGTTTGCCGTTTGCCTATCCTGCTGCAAAGTTCACTGCATTTATTAAGCACATAAATATTCAGTGGCTGTACCTTAAGTACTTCTTTAAATTTTGCAAAAGCAGCTTTTTCATTGGGGATGCCTTCCAGCCGGTCAGCTTCTTTTATCATAGCCGCAACATCCTGCGCAGGCAACTGCAACATAAAAAGTAAGGAGCAAAGCGTTAACACCAGGGTCTTCATATTAAAATACTGTTTTAAAACTAACACCTACTGTTCCCTGAAAATTTTCTATGGGTGGCGAAAGTTTTTTTATGGTAATATTTACCGACCTGATCCTGTCATCAATATTGCGTATAAGTTGGGTCAATTCCTGCGCAACAGTTTCAAGCAGCGGCGTTGGTTGTTGCATTCGTTGCTTTATCACATTATAAACAGTAGCATAATTCACCGTTTGCTGCAGCCTCGTAATTTTTTCATCTACATCCACCTGCACATCCACATCTATCTCAAAAGTATTGCCCGTAAATTTCTCCAGTTCGTACAACCCATGATGTGCATGAAACAGTAAATTATGTAAATGAATGGTGAGCATTTTAATTGATAATTGTTTAATTGATAATGGATAATTCAGCACCAATTATCTTTTGGATTTGAATGTAAATTTTTATTTTTTGAACCGGCTATTTAGCCCTGATTAAGCATCGTTGTGTCACTCCCTTGTACGGCAAATCTTTGAGGAGCTTTGCTCACATTATATGTAGGATAATTTTAAAACCACACAGGAAATAAAAATCTGTTTTGTTTTTCCTGGTTAAATTAATCGTACAGTGGTTAGAGAAAAAGAAGCAATATGGAAATCAAAAATTTTTAAAATTATTCACTATCAATTAAACAATTATCAATTAATCAACTATCCATTATCAATTAATCCATTATCAATTATTTCATCGCTCCCAGGTATCTTTCTGCATCAAGTGCTGCCATACAGCCACTGCCTGCTGCTGTTACCGCCTGCCTGTATATTTTATCCTGTACATCACCACTGGCGAATACACCTTCTACATTTGTTTTTGATGTGCCCGGTACAGTTATTAAATATCCTGCTTCATCCATATCAAGCCAGCCCTTAAAAATATCGCTGTTGGGATGATGGCCAATAGCAACGAAGAAAGCACTTACAGGTATCTCTTGCTTTTCACCCGTTTCATTATTTTTAATACGAACGGCTTCTACTTTTTTATCACCCAATATTTCATCAGTTTCGCTATGCCAGTATATTTTTATTTTTGGGTTTTTAATTACCCTGTCCTGCATTACTTTGCTGGCCCTCATTTCACCCTTCCTTACAATCATGTGTACCTGCGAGCAAATGTTTGCAAGGTAAAGCGCCTCTTCAGCAGCCGTATCGCCTGCTCCAATAATTGCTACTTCTTTGCCCTTAAAGAAAAATCCATCACATACAGCGCAGGCACTTACTCCATAACCATTTAATCTTTGCTCACTTTCAAGGCCCAGCCATTTGGCTGAAGCTCCGGTAGAAATGATAACGGCATCAGCTTCAATCCATTTTTCTTCATCTATTTCCACTTTATAAGGCTGCGCTGAAAAATCAACTTTTGTTGCAAGGCCATATCGTATATCAGCACCCATCCGCTTTGCCTGGTTTTCAAAATGCACCATCATATCGGGGCCTTGTATCCCATCCGGGTAACCTGGATAATTTTCTACTTCTGTGGTTATTGTTAGTTGTCCCCCGGGCTGAATACCCTGGTATAAAACTGGTTTAAGCCCTGCCCTGCTTGCATAAATTGCAGCGGTGTAACCAGCCGGGCCAGACCCTATAATTAAACAATGTACTTTTTCTATGTCGCTATTTTCCATATTACTTTTAGTTGCCGCAAAATTAAGGAAATATGATTTACAGTTTGGGGTTTAACGTTTACCGTTTTGGGTTTACTGTTTACGGTTTTTATCGTTTACTGTTTATAGTTTACGGTTTACTGTTTGGTGTTGATTTGAGGTAAGATGAAATAGTGTTGGAACGAAAGTTTCAAAATTTGAAATACTCATATTCTATTTATAAATATAGCACAAGATAAAAACCTTATACTAAGAAGCTTTTTGAATTATTTTATTGTTATACCAGCTCAAAGCTTTCTCTTACCGCTGAGAAAATGAGTTTAAAAAGTTTTCGCAAAAATTGAAATTACTCTGCGTAACCTCCATTTTCTCTCTTCTCTGCGGTAAATAATTAACTCAATCAACTTCTAAAAAAACCGAAAACAAAAAACAGAAAAACCCTACTTCGGAATTACCAGTGTTTTGTAAAAAGCGGCATATCCATAAAAAGCCCCGAGGGCACCGTTACTGATATTTCCCAAAACTTTATTTGGTTGGGCAAATGGGTTGCCGATGCTTTGAAAAGCAAATTCCCAGGTACTCCAAAAATTATAAGTTGTTTTATCAATATTGCAGAGTTTAAGGGTTACGGTGTCGCCGCGTTTAAAATAGTTGCTATCGAAATCCACCGGGTTATTTCTGTTGATGCCCGGATCAACATCCAGCTCGTAAGTGGTGTTGTTGATTACCTGGTCGTCAAAAACGGAATTTTCTCCCGGCAAAAAAGTTTCATTATTTTTCTTTGTAAAATAACGGACATAATTGCCGAGGCCTGGCGGGTCTGTTGCCTTTATCATAACAACCACATTATTGGTATCGTCTGCAAAAGGTGCCGGCTTCCACCACATTGAATCTACTTTTTTTGAAAGTATGGGAATGGTAGTGGAGGCAGTGTAGGCTTTTCCCATAGCATTTATATTCATGGTATATTTTGTATTAAACTCACCCACAAAAGCGGTAGCCAGATTGGATGAATCAATACTATAACTATAAAGGGTAACCCCTCCCGGAAATGACGTGGCATATTCTTTCAGCTTGTGGGTGCGTACACCATTTGTTATGGTAATATCTGCATTGCGAACAAAAGAGTTTAGCAATTGGGCCGGATCGATGGTGCTGTAAAAATCAAGGCTTTTAGTAAGTACCACTACAGGGGGCTGGCCATTTTCAATTACTGCATCTACCACTAATAAATCTTCCGAATTTTTTAAATTGAAATTGATGTCTTTTTCACAGGAGCATAAAATGGTGAGCAAGAATAAGGCACTGATAATTTTGTTCATTGTATAAAATATTCCTTTATACAAATTTACCGGGTATTTGGTTTAATTAATTACCCCTTATGTAAAAAAGAAAATTTCACGCAAAGAAGAATTCACGCAAAGAAAAATAAGAAGCAAAGGCACAAAGTTGATTTTGTTTTTTCTTTGCGACTTGATGTGAAATAAAAATAAAACAATATAGGTAATGGTAAGTGAGGAAACCATAGCAAGGGAGAAAAGTTTATAATATACTGCAGGTAAAGATCCACGATGGTATGCTGCACAAGGGAGTGACACAACGATGATGACCATAGCTTCTTAGCCCGTACAACAAAAAAAACTATTTATTTATTAAAGGCTTTACTATATAACCTTCTTTTTTTAATAAATTAATTACGCCTTCTACCCCTACCAAATGGCCGGCGCCTACACCCACAAAAACACTTTCATTTTGCATGATTGTTTTTAACTGCGTTACCCAGTTTTTATTGCGGTCGTTTAATAAAATATCCTGGTGATCTTCCATGCCGAATTCACTGTCCTTAAAAAGTTTTTCAATCTCACTGAGGCGTTGGGTTTTGTACACGTCCACCATGGTATTAAAATATTTTTGATAAGCATCGAGGCTGTCGATGGATTTTAATAATTCTTTAGCCTGCACTTCATAAGGAATACTATCAAAAACAGCGGACTGAAACTCCATTGTTTCCAGCCCTTTTATTTCTTTTTTCTGTAGTTTGGCAAGTTTCATCAGCTCCTCCTCTACCCCGGATATGGCTTTGCAGGGCATCAGTTTTGGATACAACATGGCGGCCAGGAAAAATGGTTTCGTTCTTTGCAGCAAGGCCATAGGCATGTGTAAAGTATCTTTAAAAAAAGCAGCTATTTTTTCATATTCTTCTACTGTATATAAATCCTGGAGTTTCTTTCCATCCTTCATATTCATCAGCAAAAATCCGCTTAGCATAATAGAAGGATCATCCATATCCATTTCAAGATAAAGCTGATCTGAATTGGTAACAGCAGTTTTTAATTGCTCACTAAACTTTATATCATCCCTGCACATAAGGTGGAAGGTGCCAAAAATATAAGAAGATTTTTTAAGCCCTTTGCCACTAACCTCCCACAGCAGGGTATTATCATCGGCATTTACTTTTAGCCTGGCCTGCTTAGGTTGCGCATTACAGCTATAAAAGAAAAACATAGCGCCTATTACTTTAAGAAGGTTCATGGAGGTATTTTATTTTAATTGTACAAACTTTTTCGCAAATTAATCTTTAATACAGGAAAACATCTATCTTGACGAAAATTAACATTACCCTACTATGAAGTATCCTTTTTTTATCCTCCTCTTAGTATCCCTATGTGCCAACGTAACTGCACAAAAAGATGTACCTGCTTTTGGCAAAGTTGATAAAGCCGACCTTGAAATGAAGGAATGCGCTTTTGATAAAGAAGCAGAAGCACTTGTTTTATTTGATGTTGGCGAAGTGTATTGCAGCCTCAATTTAAATTCTACTACAGGTAATGTATTGCGAAGTGAACTTGCCCGGCATGTAAGGATTAAAATTTTAAAAGATAAAGGGCTGGGCCAGGCCGATATTAAAATCCGTTATTACTCAGACCGCAACCTGGAAGTGATCAATAATATTACTGCCCAAACAATTAACCTGGATGATGCCGGTAATATTGTATATACCAAAGTAGATAAAAAGCTGATTTATAATAAGAAGTTTAACAAGCGGTATTCTGATGTAATCTTTACATTTCCCGAGGTAAAAAAGGGGAGCATTATCGAATATAAGTTTGTGGATAATGCAGATAATTTGTACGCATTAAAAAACTGGTATTTTCAAAACTCAGTACCGGTAAAGCTTAGCCGCTACACCGTAAATTTTCCGAACGAACTGATTGTGTCTGCAACAGAACAAGGCGGGCTAAGGGTAGAAAAGAAGGAAGACCAGCAAGGTTACCGCAATATTAAAACCTACACCATGAAGGAGGTGCCGGCATTGAGGGATGAAGCCTATATCAGTTGCGATGAAGATTATAAGCAACAGATAATTCCATTGATGCAGGCAGTAGAACTTGTTGGCCAGCCAAGGAGAAACCTGATACGTACCTGGCCCGAAATCATCAAGGAACTTTTGAAAGACGAAGATTTTGGTATGCAGCTAAAAAAGAATATCCCACGTACTGCCGACCTGGATGTAATGCTTGCAAAAATTACTGACCCATATAAAAAGATGATCATTATACATGATTATGTAAAAAAGAATATGCAATGGAATGAGTACTATGGTATATGGGCATTCGATGGAATAAAATCGGCCTGGAAAGATAAAAAAGGTACTTCAGGAGAGATCAATCTTATTATGGTAAACCTGCTGAAAGATGCTGATTTAAATGTACACCCTGTGCTGGTAAGTACACGGGAAAATGGCCGTGTAAATACCGGTGTTGCAGGTGTGGCACAGTTTAACAAAGTAATGGCGTATGTGGAAATTGATAAAAATATTTATGTGCTCGATGCCACCAATAAATACACTCCGCCCAATTTAATTCCCGCTGATGTTTTATATTCTGAGGGCCTGGTGATTGAAAAAATATCAACCTTCGATTGGGGCTGGAAGGTGCTTTGGAACAAAGACAAACTTTTTCAAAACACTACCATGCTCATGGCCACCATTGATGAAAAAGGGGTAATGAAAGGAGTGGCCAATATTTTTTCTGCCGACTACAGCCGCCTCGAAAAGATGCCTGCATTAAAGAAAGGGAAACAGCATTTTATTGAAAATTATTATACCTCAAAAAGTACCGGCCTGGTGATAGATAGCCTGAGTATAGAAAACGAAGACGTGGACTCTTTGCCCTTAAAACAACGGGTAGATTTCAATCTTAAAACCAATGCTTCCGGTGATTATCATTACTTCACTGCCAATCTTTTTACCGGCCTCGAAAAGAATCCTTTTATAGCAGATAACCGTTTTTCTGATATATTTTTTGGCTATAATCAAAAGTATATTGTCACCGGGCATTTTACAATTCCCGAAGGTTACCAGTTTGAAGAATTACCAAAAAATATCCGGATGATTATGCCGGATACCAGCGTTACTTTTTCAAGGATGATGGCAGCAAATGATCAAGAAATATCTGTACGCATGCAGCTTGAAATAAAAAAGCCAATATACTCTGTAGAGGAATATCCTTACTTCCAGGAGTTTTATAAAAAGCTTTTTGAAATGCTGAATGAGCAGATTGTGTTTAAGAAAAAGTAAAGGTTTTTTTGGTACAAACATTTGAATTTCATGGCAGCATCGTTGTGTCACTCCCTTGTACTGCATACCTATGGGGATCTTTACTTACTATATATGCCTGACTTCTATAAAAACTAATAATGAAAAAAATAACTTTTACAATCGTAACGCTGATATTTCTGTTGAACAGTTATGCTCAGAATAAAATATTTGATGCTAGGGAAATTTAACGGAAAATAAAAAACATAGCGACTATTACTTTAAGAAAATTCATTGAGGTATTTTATTTTAAGTATACAATTTTTTCTCAAATAAATCTTTAATACAGGAAAACCTCTATCTTGGTTAAAATAAACATTACCCTAATATGAAGTATCCTTTTTTTATCCTCCTCTTAGTATCCCTATGTGCCAATGTAACTGCACAAAAAGATGTACCTGCTTTTGGCAAAGTAGAAAAAGCAGACCTTGAAATGAAGGAATGCGACTTTGATAAAGAAGCAGAAGCCTTGGTATTATTTGATGTAGGCGAAGTGTATTGTGAATTCAGCATAAAAAACATTTCCTTACTTCGAACAAAACTTGCCAGACATATAAGAATAAAGATATTAACCGATAAGGGGCTTGACAAAGCCAATATTAAAATCCCTTATTACTCGGATCGAAACCTTGAAGATGTCACTAATATTTCCGCACAAACAATCAACCTTGATGCTTCCGGCAATATTGTTTACACAAAAATAGATAAGAATCTTATTTATCGTAAGAAGTTAAATAAGCGATTTTCGGAAGTAATCTTTACTTTTCCTGAAGTGAAAAAAGGAAGTATCATTGAGTATAAGTATATAGATGATGCGGATTATTTTTACGCCTTAAAAAACTGGTATTTTCAAAGACCAATTCCCGTAAAACTTAGCCGCTATATTATGAATTTCCCCAATGAACTTATTGTAACTGCTACGTCGAAAGGAGGGTTATTAGTAGATTTTAAGGAAGACCAGAAAAGTTACCGGAATATTAAAACCTACACCATGAAGGATATACCGGCGTTGAGAGATGAAGCTTATATCACCTGTGATGAAGATTACCAGCAACAGGTTGTACCTCTTCTGCAGGCAGTCGAAATTGGCGGTCAGCCAAGGAGAAATCTAATACCCACCTGGCCTAACATCATCAAAGGATTGATGGAAGACGAGGATTTTGGCATTCAGTTAAAAAAGAACATTCCCCGAACTGCCGACCTGGATTCTGTGCTGGTAAAAATTACTGACCCTTATCAGAAGATGGTGATTATACATAACTATGTAAGAAAAAATATGCAATGGAACGAATACTTTGGAATATGGGCTGCGGATGGTGTAAAGGCGGCATGGAAGGATAAGAAAGGAACTTCCGGTGAGATAAATCTCATATTGGTAAACCTGCTAAAAGATGCTGATCTTAATGTGCATCCTGTGCTGGTAAGTACCCGGGAAAATGGCAGGGTAAATACAAGTTTGGCAGGGGTTGCGCAGTTTAATAAGGTAATGGCTTATGTTGAAATTGGTAAAAATATTTATGTTTTGGATGCGACTGATAAATATACACCAGCAAAATTAATACCCTCTGATGTACTTTATTCTTCAGGGCTTGTGATTGAGAAAATAAGCACCTTTGACTGGGGCTGGAGAACCTTATGGAACGAAGAAAAACTTTTTAAGAATACCACCGTCATAATGGCTGGCATTGATGAGAAAGGAGTAATGAAGGGAGAAGCGAATATTACTTCATTCGAATACAGCCGGCTGGAGCGGATTCCAGTATTAAAGAAAGGAAAACAAAAATTTATTGAAACTTATTTTACCACAAAGAATACGGGCCTCGTAATTGATAGCTTAGGTGTGGAGAATGAAGATATTGATTCACTGCCGCTTAAACAGCAGGTAAGTTTTAGCAATAAAACAAGTTCTTCAGGTGATTATCATTATTTTTCGGCAAATCTTTTTTCCGGGCTCGAAAAAAATCCTTTTATCGCTGATAACCGTTTTTCTGATGTTTTTTTTGGAAGCAATCAAATATATACCATCATGGGTCTGTTTACTATTCCCACAGGTTACCAGTTTGATGAATTACCAAAAAATACAAGGATGATAATGCCAGATTCAAGCATTGTTTTTTCCAGGATAATGGAGGTAACTGATAATGAAATTTCTGTGAGGATACAACTTGAAATTAAAAAGCCAATATATTCTGTGGATGAATATCCTTACTTCCGGGAGTTTTATAAAAAGCTTTTTGAGATGTTGAATGAGCAAATTGTGTTTAAGAAAAAGTAAGAACCTTCTTCCCCTAAAACGGTGAACTGAATCATTCTCTTAAAAAAACCGACCATGAAAAAAATAACTTTTACAATCCTCTCGCTGGCATTTCTGTTGAACAGTTTTGCCCAGAATAAAATATTTGATGCATCCACCATACCTGAAGAGTTGAAGAAAAATGCTTACTCAGTAAAAAGAGAAGAGCGGATATCGTTTGAAGTAACAGCAGTAAACAGGGCAATGTATAAAGTACATAAAGTTGTAACCATCTTAAATGAAAATGGAAAAGACGAATTGGAATTTCACGAGTTTTCAGACCAGTTTCGTACACTTGAAAGTGCTGCTATTCAGCTTTTTGACGGAAAGGGAATTTTAATAAAAAAGTATAAACGCTCTGATTTATCAATGCAAACTGCCGGCGAAGGGCTGGTGCCGGACGGCAAAGTTTTTTATATAAGTTTTCCTGCATCTTCCTATCCAATCACCATCCAGGTAGATTATGAAATAAAGTACACCGGCTTACTAAATTACCCTAACTACGAAGTTCAACTACCAGAACAATCCGTTGAAAATTCTGTTTACACTGCCACCATCCTACCCGAACTGGATCTGAGGTTCAAAGCAAAAAACACTAGTCTTGCACCTGTCATTACCAATGATGGAAAACTTAAAACCTACACCTGGTCATTAAAAAATTTACCCGCTTTAGAATATGAAGCAGGCAGCGTAAGTTATGAAAGCCGGTATCCCCGAATTATAATATCACCCAATAAATTTGAACTTGATAGTTACGGAGGTGATATGACCACCTGGCAAAATTTTGGAAGGTGGTATGGCTCACTGTCAAAAAACACCAATAATCTTACAGATGGGAGCAAGCAATTTTTTACAACACTGGTAAAAAATGCCACAAACGAAAAAGATAAAATACGTATCATTTATAATTACCTGCAATCAAATTTCAGGTACGTGAGCATACAATTGGGAATTGGTGGTTTTAAGCCCTTTGAAGCCGACTTTGTAGATAAGAAAAAGTACGGCGATTGCAAAGCATTGAGCAACTACGCACAGGCATGTTTAAATGCCATCGGCATAAAAAGTTACCAGGCCCTTATAAACGCAACTTATAATAAAGAGCCTGTTGACCCTGCTTTTCCTCACAATGCATTTAATCATGTTATACTTTGTGTGCCATTAGAAAAAGATTCCGTATGGCTGGAGTGTACCAGTAATACAAGTGAATTTAATGTGCTCGGAAATTTTACTGAAAACAGGAATGCCCTGCTGATCACAGAAGACGGTGGCAGGTTGGTGGCTACGCCCAAAAGCAAAGCAACTGAAAATACATTTACCTCCAACACAACCATCAACCTGGCAGAGGATGGCTCAGGTACATTGGATGTAGCACTGAATACAACAGGCGAATACAAACAAGACCTGATGAACTACATCAGCAATCAAAAAAAAGATGACCAAAAAAATTACCTCATCAATTATTTTGGCTACATGCAACCAGATGATTTTGAAATAAATTATAACCAGGCAGATAAAACTGCTCCCACCACCATCACCATGAGCATCGGCAAAATACCGGAGTT
>JANMVB010000014.1:0-10451 GCA_031392305.1 Ferruginibacter sp. | reverse complement strand
CAGTTCCTTTGCCACGGTCTGGCTTATCATTTAATCCTGCTTCCCTTTCACGGATATCTGTTACGGATAGCCGCAGGTTGCGGTTCCATTCCATGGCATTCATCGCCAGGTCGAGGTGGGCATCAATAATGAACATGATAAGTATTGAGATTGTTTGTAATTAAATGCCAGCGGCGTGCCGCCCGGGGATCAATGCAGTTCAAACATGGCCTCAATTTCTACCGGGATATCGTCGGGTAGCGAACCCATGCCCACGGCGCTTCTTACGCCAATACCGTTTTCTGTACCCCATACCTGTGCAAATAATTCGCTGCAGCCATTGATGATAAATGGATGCTTTTTAAATTCATGGATACAGTTTACCATGCCCAATACTTTTATCACACGCTTTACTTTATCAAGCGAACCGAGGTTGGCTTTGAGGGTTGCAAGAATAGCAAGCCCTACCTGCAATGCTGCAAGTTTACCCGTGGCTTCATCCATATTATCACCGATGCACCCGGTGATAAAAGTGCCATCTGTTTTTAATGGGCCGTGCCCCGATACATAACAATGATTGCCATCAATTAAGAATGGTTTATACACGCCAATGGGCTTTGGTGCGGCTGGTAACTGGTAACCGGTGTTGATAAAATTTTCGTCTGCACTCATGATATTATTTTTAAGAAATAAAAGATAAAATAATTTTACAATTTAAAGAAAAGTTGACGCAGTTCACGCAAAGACGCATAAGAAAATAAGATGTAAAGTTGTTTTAAAAATATATTGTGGGTAAAGATCCACATTGGTATTTAGTACAAGAGTGCGACGCAACGATGATGCCATGAAATTCAAATGTCCGGACACAAAAATTACTTTTTTAGAAAAATAAATCGGCAGCTATTCCATCTGCAAATAACTTGCCTTCCCTGGTCAATTTTAATGTTGAATTTTCTATAATTATTTTTTTGCCTTCCTGCCATTTGCTGCTTTGGGTTACTATTTTTTCTGCGTATTGGTTACCATATTCAGCGTATATTTTTTCAAGATTTATGCCTTCAGTTGTGCGCAACGAGGTCATAATATATTCATTGAGATGTTGCGCCTGTGATAATATTTCTTCTTCGAAAGGGATCATATTATTTTCAAGCGATTTTATATATAATGCATTGTTGGCAACGTTCCAGCGCCTGGCCTGGCCGGTAAAAGAATGCGCCGAGGGGCCAAAGCCATAGTAATGTTTTGCCTGCCAGTAGCTGCTGTTGTGGCGGCTACGCATGCCAGGTTTTGCATAATTGCTAATTTCATAATGCTCGTAGCCGGCAGCCTGCATCCAATCCATTAACAGCAGGAATTGGGTTGCCTGTTTTTCCGGATCAACAGGTGCTTTTTTATGTTGCATGATCATTTTATCGAGCGCTGTTTTAGGCTCAACCGTTAGTGCATAACAGGAAACATGTGGGATATTTTTTTCGATGACAGTGGCTACATTTTTTTTCCAATCTTCGTTGCTGAGCAAAGGCGATCCATAAATAAGGTCGATGGAAAAATTTGTAAAACCGGCAGCGATTATTTCATCTATACATTTTATGGCATCCGTAGCTGTATGGGCCCTGTTCATCCATTTTAGCTCAGCTTCAATAAAAGATTGCACGCCAGTGCTAAGGCGGTTTATGCCTACTTGTTTCCATAACTCCAGCCTCGGGATATTAATATCATCAGGATTTGCTTCGAGGGTTATTTCGGCATTGGCGGTAATTGAAAATTTACTTTTCAATGCCTGCATGATTAATTGCAACTCCTCAATGGCTAAAATACTTGGTGTGCCGCCCCCAAAATAAATGGTTGCTATTTGTTCGTTATCATTATTGTAAACAGGGGTAAGGTTTATTTCTTTTACAATGGCTGCAATCATAGCCGTTCGCATTTTTAAAGAAGTAGAAAAGTGAAAATTGCAATAGTGACAGGCTTGTTTGCAAAAAGGGATATGAATATAAATGCCAGACAAAGATTTTTGATTTACGATTATTGACTTTAGTTTTGAATACATTAATGATAACTACACGATTCATTTATTACCTGTTGCACACTACAATATTTATTGCAGGTTTTCTGTCAGCAGCCTGCGCTCAGCAAAAAAAGCCCGCTGACTTTGAGTTGCGTATCATTTATGTGGATAAAGATAGTTCATTTAATAAGCAGGCTTTAAATCTACAGACCAGCTTTGATGGAGTGCCCCAATGTGAAAACTATATTAAAAAAATTCCTGGTTTATTGGCCATAAAAGGATTTGCGGCTGCATCCATTGATAGCATAAAGTATGATACTGCTTTCGCTGAAATTTATTTATTTGTAGGCCCGCAGCAAAACCTGGTGCAGCTTAATACGGATAGTATTGAAAAGAAGGCCCTTGAGCAAAGTGGTTACAGCGATAAAAATTTTATAAATAAGCCGCTTAACATTGCACAGCTGGAACTTATTAAAAACCGCGTTTTAAATTATTACGAAAATAATGGCTATCCATTTGCGGCAGTTTTTTTAGACAGTATCCGCCTCAATTCCGAAGCCATGTTTGCAAACCTGAAAGTAAATAAAGGCCCGCTGTATCATATTGACAGCATCAGGGTAAAAGGAAAAGCAAAAATTTCAAAGAGTTTTTTGCAACATTACCTGTCAATTGAAAATGGCAGCATTTATAATAAAACAAAACTTGAGCAGGTGAGTAAACGCATGCTGGACCTGCCTTACCTGCAAGAGGAGCAGCCCGCCGAGTTGCTGATGCTGGGCAGTGGCTCTATTTTAGATTTGTACCTGCAACCTAAAAAAAGCAGCCAGGTAAATTTCCTGATCGGGTTTTTACCAGCTAATAATCAAACTAATAAATTACAATTAACCGGGGATGTAAATTTGAATTTGCGCAATTCACTCGGTACGGGAGAAACTATCTTATTAAACTGGCAACAATTGCAAATAAGCTCACCCCGGTTAAATATCGGCTATCAGCAGCCGTACATTTTCAAATCTGATTTCGGGCTCGATGTTGCTTTTGATCTTTTTAAAAAAGATTCTACTTTTCTGCAATTGAATACACAATTAGGCATTCAGTATTTATTATCAGTGAATCAATCGGGTAAATTGTTTTTTCAAAATCAGAGTACCATCCTGCTGGGCTCCGGGGTAGATACTAATTTTGTGAAAGCAACCCGGCAGTTGCCTCCCAATGTAGATGTAAGGGCAGTAAATATTGGACTTGATTATGAGTTAAATAATACCAACTACAGGTATAATCCTAAAAAAGGTAACGAGCTGAGGATTGTAGGTTCTGCAGGCATAAAAACCATTAGTAAAAATAATGAGATACTACGGCTTATAGACCCATCATTTAATTTCGGTTCGCTGTATGATTCTTTAAAATTACGTGCCTATCAGTTACGGGTAAAAGTAACGGCTGCTCACTATTTTCCGGTGGGTAAACAGAGTACACTTAAAACTATTTTTAGCGGAGGGGTTTTCAGCAGCCAAAGTGTATTTAGAAATGAATTGTTCCAGATTGGGGGATATAAGCTTTTACGTGGCTTTGATGAAGAAAGTATTTATGCCTCACAGTATGGTGTGCTAACCATTGAATATCGAAACCTGGTAAAACTCAATTCGTATTTATTTACATTTATAGATGCTGCCCTGGTAAAAAATAAATACCAGGCTATAAATTCCAACAACAATTTTATCAGCGGTGGCATAGGTTTGGTTTTTGAAACCAAAGCTGGCTTGTTGAATATGAGTTTTGCTGTTGGTAAAAGAAATGAAGTAAAATTTGATTTGAGACAATCTGCTAAAATACATTTTGGTTATATTAATTATTTCTAGGCAAAATCATTTTATTTTTGCCGCATAATTTATTTTGAGTTGAAACAGGTAGTAGTCTTTCTTTTTTTGATGGTAAGTCCTGTTTTGCTATTTGCTCAACAGGTTGACAGTATCAATATCCGTAAGGATTCAACCATAATTCCTGCTGACTCACTTCTAAAACCACTTGATTCATTAATACAGGAAAAGGATTCAATTGTAGCTACAACAATCAAGATTGATACCATAGGAAAGCAACGTTCCGATTTTACTGGTAAATTCCTTAAGATATTAAATGATAATAAATACCTTAATTGGAAGGGTAAGCCGGTAGCCATGATAAATCAAATGAGGGAGACCTTTCCAAGGGACAGGTTGTTTTACCTGTTACTTTCCCTTACTGCAATACTGGGTTTTTTACGTTTTTTTTATACCCGCTATTTCAATAATCTTTTCCGGGTTTTTTTCAATGCATCATTAAGGCAAAGCCAGTTGACAGATCAGTTGTTGCAAGCCAAATTACCATCTCTCTTTTTCAATATTGTCTTCATTTTCGCAGGTGGGGTGTATGTTTATTTATTGCTTGTTTATTACAACTGGGTCACGTCTCAAAATTTTTGGCTTGCAATTATTTACTGTTCAATAAGTTTGGGAGCAATTTATTTTATTAAATTCCTTTCCTTAAAATTCACGGGATGGTTAACCGGGTACCAGGAAGTTACTAACACTTATGTATTTATTATATTTTTAATTAATAAAATTTTAGGGGTGGTATTAATTCCATTTGCAGTAATTATTGCATTTGCTGCTCCTGCTTTTTCCACTGTAGCGGTAATAATCTCATTGCTATTGATAAGTTTGATGTTCTTATTGCGATTTTTTCGATCATTTGGCCTTTTGCAACATAAGCTAAAAATCAGCCGGTTTCATTTCTTCTTGTATGTTATAGGGATAGAAATAATACCTCTTTTATTGATTTACAAGGGATTGGTACTTTTGTTAAGTAAAAATCTATAACTTTGTTGTGTTGTTAAATAACAATTTATCCGACATGGTTAATAAAGGAGAACTAAACACCGAGTCAAAAACCAACGTGGTAAAAAAGGTACTCATTACTCAACCCCGGCCCGAAGGCGAGAGATCGCCTTACTTTGATTTAGCCAGAAAACACGATATTGAACTTCATTTTCATCCTTTTATTAAAGTTGACAGTATCCCAGCTAAGGAATTCCGCAAACAAAAAATTGAAATCGCTAATTATACTGCAATAATCTTTACAAGCCGCCATGCAATCGATAATTTTTTTCGTGCCTGCGAAGAAATGAAAACCCATATTTCCCAGGATACTAAATATTTTTGTATTACAGAGGCAATAGCACTTTACCTGCAAAAATTTATTTTATACAGAAAACGTAAAGTGTTTTATGGTGCAGATGGTACAAACAAAAGTTTGTTTGATGTAATTAATAAGCATAAGGATAATGAAAAATTTCTTTACCCCTGCTCAGAATCATTCGATAGTGAAATTACCAACTGGCTCAAAGATCATCATTGCGAGTACGCCACCCCTGTTTTGTACAGGATTGTGAGCAACGATATAAAAGAAGTAATCGCTAAAAACTTTGATGTCATCTGTTTATTTACTCCCGGTGGAGTAAGAAGTCTTTTAGAAAATTTCCCTGAATTCAAACAAAACGGAACAAGGATAGGTGTTTTCGGTGCAAACACTCATAAAGCCGCAGAAGATGCAGGCTTAACGCTTTCTATAAAAGCTCCGCAACCGCTGGCCCCCAGTATGGTCAGTGCCCTCGAACTTTATCTTACTTCACTCAAGAAAAAATAAGACCTATTACATAACACTACTTATTTTTCTTTTACTATTTACTATTTTATTTTTTTTATGAGCATTGTAGCAATGGGGATCATCGTTGTGTCACTCCCTTGTACGGCATGCCATTGGGGATCTTTTCCCACAATATGCAAAAAAACCGGCGGTGTAAATCATACAACAAATAGTTAAGTAACAAAATTATTTTTATACTACAATAAATTATGGCAAAGCAATTCACTAACCACCTTATTAATGAAACCAGCCCATATTTGTTACAACATGCCCACAACCCGGTTAATTGGTATCCATGGGGTGAAGCAGCCCTTCAAAAAGCTATAGAAGAAAGTAAGGTAATATTGGTAAGCATTGGATATTCTGCGTGTCATTGGTGCCATGTAATGGAAAGGGAAAGTTTTGAAGATGAGACTACTGCCAGATTAATGAATGAGCATTTCATAAATATAAAAATAGATCGTGAAGAAAGGCCAGACCTTGATCATATTTATATGGATGCAGTGCAGGCAATATCAGGTAGTGGCGGATGGCCACTCAATGTATTTTTAACACCTGAGGCTAAGCCTTTTTTCGGGGGTACTTATTTTCCACCCGTCAAAGCTTTTAACAGGTCATCATGGACGGAAGTACTAAATGGAATATCCCAGGCCTGGAGCGAAAGAAAAAATGAAATTGAATCACAGGCAGAGAACCTGATGGATCATTTGCACAAATCAAACAATTTTGTACAAACCAACATGACTTTTTCATTGGGTTCAGATAAGTTCATAACAATGGAACACTGCGATTCAATGTTTACAACTATCATGTCATCTGCCGATAAAGATTGGGGCGGTTTTGGAAACGCACCAAAATTTCCACAGACATTTACTATCCAATATTTATTACAATACCATTATTTTACCGGCAATGCCGAAGCTTTAAGGCAGGCTTTACTTTCAATTGATAAAATGTTGCACGGGGGCATTTATGACCAGGTTGTCGGTGGCTTGGCAAGATACAGTACAGATAAGGAGTGGCTTGCACCTCACTTTGAAAAAATGCTGTACGACAATGCCTTGTTTATAAATATTTTGTGCGATGCTTACCAACTTACTTCCGAAAAAAAATATGATAATGCAATCCGTAAAACTATCAATTTCGTAGAAAAGGATTTATTAAGCAGTGAAGGTGGGTTTTACGCAGCCATAGATGCCGACAGCGAAGGCGTAGAGGGAAAATATTATGTTTGGCAAAAACAAGAAATAGACGATTTATTGGGTGAAGATTCATTATTATTTTGCGAATTTTTTGATGTATCACAAGCAGGTAATTGGGATGAAAGTAACATTTTGCGGATTTTAAAACCCTTAGATGATTTTGTATCGGAACGGCAATTGGATAAGGGTATTTTTGATGATACCATAAAAAAATGTCTGCAAAAACTGTCAGCTTTCAGAGATACACGTGTAAAGCCCTCAATTGATGATAAAGTAATATTGGGGTGGAATGCACTCATGTTAAAAGCTATATCAAAGGCATCAATTGTTTTGCAGGATGAAACTTATGGTGAAATGGCAGAAAGAAATTTTAATTTCCTGCTGCAACATTTTGGCAAACCCGGGGAGCCTGAAATGATGCACACCTATAAAAAAGGGAAAGCAAAGTACCCTGCTTTTTTAGATGATTATGCATATTTAATTGCTGTCTGTCTTCAATTATACCAACAAAATTTCGATTTAAACTATCTGTTTAAAGCAAGGGAATATTGCAGGTATGTCGTCGAAAACTTTAGCGATGAAGAAAGTGTTTTTTTCTTTTTTACGAGCGTGGATCAAAAGGATGTAATTGTTCGTAAAAAAGAAGTGTATGATGGGGCAATTCCCTCGGGCAATAGCATAATGGCCTATAATTTACACATACTCGCTATTATTTTTGATGATGCGGAATGGCGAAACCGCTTAGAAAAGATGTTACAGGCAATATCTGCTGCAGTAATCAAATATCCGGTCTCTTTTGGTATTTGGGCATCCCATTTGTTACAAATAGTAATGGGTATTAATGAAGTGGCCGTTGTTGGTAAAAGTAGTAAGTGTATTGGTTCAGAAATTAATTTGAAATATATACCTAACATGATTTTAATGGCAACAAATTTTTCCAATAATGATTTTCCACTCTTAGCTAATAAACCTCCTGGCTTAGCAGACAAAATATATTTATGTAAAAATTATACTTGCAAGGCACCTTTTTCGGATATACATGTTTTTATGAGTGAAATTAACAAAGCAAATAAAATAACAAAATAAAAAACACAATATTTTTAAATCCAATTCGTTTTTTATGGGTGTGACACTAAACATTTCGAAAAATAGAATCGCATTGAGTATCGGGATAAGCATAATTCAAAATAATCATTACATTTGCCAATACCCTCAAAGTTAAAACAATGAAGAATAGTTCATTAATTACTGTAGCTTTAATAGCTCTCGCAACAATGTCCGGCTGCAAAATGCTTGGGAAAAATAAGAAAGGTAAAGACTTACCCAACGATGGTCAGTTGTATGGAGTTGCGCCTGCTAAAAGCTGGGCCTTACCCAAACCTCCCGGCATGGTTTACATTCCACCAGGAACATTTCACATGGGTCCTAGTGATGAGGATGTTAACTATGCGTATACTGCACGTAATAAGCAGGTTTCTATTAGTGGCTTTTGGATGGATGCCACTGAAATTACCAACAACGAATTTCGTCAGTTTACCAATTGGGTTAGAGACTCTATAGCTGCAAAGCAAATGGGATTTATAAAGCAGGGCCAGGATGGTAATGAATATGTTGATTGGAAAAAAGCTAAAACAATTAAATGGGGCGATAAGGCAACAATGGAAAAAATTGACGCCATGATCCTTACTCCAGATAACAGGATATTTAATAAAAAGGAACTTGATCCTGCCAAAATGGTTTACCATTCTGAAACCTTTGATTACAAAGAGGCATCAAAAAGAGAGAATGCAGGTGTACAACGTTCAAAATTTATTGTTAAAAAAGATATTCCTGTTTATCCTGATTCATTGTGTTGGGTAAGAGATTTTGCTTATGCTTACAATGAGCCGATGGCTAAAAAATATTATAGTCACCCTGCATTTGGAAACTATCCAGTAGTAGGAGTTTCCTGGAAGCAGGCTACTGCTTTCTGCGAATGGAGAACACAATATCTCAATGGCTTCCTTGAATCAAAAAGCAGGGCTACTGAATCAGACTTCCGCTTGCCTACAGAAGCACAGTGGGAATATTCTGCACGTGGTGGCCGTTCACAATCACCCTATCCTTGGGGTGGACCTTACCTGAGAAACAGGAAAGGATGTTTGCTGGCTAACTTTAAACCAGGTCGCGGTAATTATCCTGAAGATGGTGGTTTTTATACTGTAAGAGCAGACGCTTATTGGCCAAATGATTTTGGTCTATACAATATGGCTGGCAATGTTGCAGAATGGACTTCTTCTTTATACTATGAAGGTGGTTATTCTTTTCAACATGATATGAATCCGGATATTCGCTGGAATGCAAAAGATACTGATCCTCCCCGTATGAAACGCAAGGTAATACGCGGTGGAAGCTGGAAAGACGTTGGTTATTTCCTGCAAACCAGTACACGTAATTATGAATACCAGGATACCACCAAATCTTACATTGGCTTTCGTTGTGTAATTGACTTACCTCCGGCAATGAAAAAGGGCAAGTAAGAAAAAACATCCCAAATTAAAACCAAGCTTTTTACGTATGAGAACCTTATAAAGATTATAAGATGACTTTCTAATGCGTATTAATAAACTAAAATAAACCCTCAATTAAAATTTTAAAATTCAAAAAATTATGGCAGCTGGTCAATCCCGTCCAATCGATCGTATTCTTAACATCCTCGTATCCGCTGCTGCGGTTCCCGTTTTATTGGGTGCACTTTTCAAAATTACTCATGCGCCGGGTGCTGATACCTGGTTAAAAATTGGTCTATATGTAGAGGCTGGAATCTTTCTTGGATACGCACTTTTATATGTATTTGCGCCTCCACCTGAAGCACCAATGACAGCCCCTGCTCCTGTAGAAACGGGTAATCCTGCTTTAAAAAGCATGGATAAAATGCTGATGGATGCAGATATTACGCCAACCAATTTAAAAAAATTAGGAGAAGGGTTTTCTAAATTAGGTACTACAGTAGGCAGTTTATCTGATGTAAGTGATGTAGTAAAGTCTACGAGTGATTTTGGTAATAAAACCAAAGAGGCCACGGCTGCTGTAGCAACCATGGCTACTGCATTTCAAAATAGTGCTGCTACCATGTCTTCTTTTAATAACGCATCTGAAAGCGCAAAAGGGTTTCATGAGCAGGTACAGGTACTTACAAAAAACTTAGGTAGCCTCAATACAATCTACGAGTTAGAATTAAAAGAAAGCAATAACCACTTAAAGGCATTAAACGGTTTTTACGGTAAGATGGCAGAAGCTAGTAATGTAATGATGAGTAGTGTAGAAGATGCTAATAAAGCTAAGGATCAAATTAGTTTACTGGCAGGTAACCTGGGTAAATTAAACTCAGTGTATGGCAACATGTTAAGTGCTATGCAGGTTAAGCATTAAAAAAATAGAATACTTTTTTATTGATCCTTTTTTAACGAAACCAGCAAAATGTATTTCGTTATACCAGGTGAATAGAAAATCGAACAATCAATTCATTAAAACAATCGTAAAATCTGAAATACTATGGCTTTACCTAAAGAGCCCCGGCAGAAGATGATCAACCTGATGTA
>JANMVB010000006.1:0-3425 GCA_031392305.1 Ferruginibacter sp. | reverse complement strand
CAATGCCTTAACATCATTGGCGTGAAACTGGCCGGTCCTGTCCGGAGGGACATTGAGTAATAATGTAGAACCCCGCCCAACAGAACTGAGATAAATTTCAAATAATTTTTCCGGGGATTTTACCAGTTCATCTTCCTTTGCATGATAAAACCAACCCGGCCTGATAGAGACATCTACTTCGGCAGGTACCCATTTTTTACCATCTTCAGCTCCGGTAGAAAGTAAACCTTCAATACCTGGTTTACCGGCATAGATACTATCCGTGTTAAGGGTGTTCCAGTTGGTTTCTCCTGCTATGCCATTTTCATTACCTACCCAGCGTACACCGGGACCGGCATCACTAAAAAACAAAATGTTTGGTTCCATTTTCCTAACCAGGTTTAAGGTAGTTGGCCAGTCGTAATAAGTAGCGCTGTTGATGGTTCTTTTTTCTTTTGCACCGCCATAGTAACCATCGCCACCATTGGCCCCATCAAACCACATTTCAAATACGGGGCCATATTGGGTAAACAATTCTTTTAGCTGGTTGCGGTAATAAGTAATGTAGGCGGGTGTTCCATAATCAGCCCGGTTTCTATCCCAGGGAGACAGGTACACGCCAAACTTTAAACCGTATTTTTTTGCGGCGTCTCTTGCTTCTCTTACGATATCTCCCTTACCATTTTTGTACGGGCTTTGCTTAACAGTTCTGTCACTGTATTTACTGGGCCACAGGCAAAAACCATCGTGGTGCTTGCAGGTTAATATGAGTGTTTTAAAACCTGTTTCTTTCAGCGTTTTGGCCCATTGGTTTGAATCTGTATTGGTTGGATTGAATAGCTCCGGGCTTTCATCACCATAGCCCCATTCTTTATCTGTAAAGGTGTTGATATTGAAATGCACAAAGGCATTCATCTCCATTTGGTGCCAGGCTAATTGGGTAGCGGAGGGTAAGGGATAAACAGGAGCAGGTGGTGCCACCTTTTTAATTTGTGCCAGCAAATTAACCGACAATAATATTGCGGGAAGAAAAAAAGCTACCTGTTTTTTGATGTTCATTTTCGTGAAATTGAAATGACTAGTAATATTTTTTATGCAATAATTTGGAATTTATGTCCCGGCGGGGTTTTCACAGCATAAACTACAAGTTACAAAAACTCTGATGTGAAACCCCGACGTGTTAGGGACTTAAAATATAAAATCTATCAGGGTAGCAATTTTAAAAAATGTTGCTACAGAATTTAAACTGACAAAGAGTGACAGCAATATGAAGGCAGTTCTTTTCTATGTCGGGGTTTCACGGGAGCAGATTTATAATTTGAAAAGCCTGCTGTGAAAACCCCGCCAAGACAGATTCCTATTCACTAAATATCACGTGGGTAAAGTTCCCCAAAGATATAATGTACAAGAGTGCGACGCCAATGAAGCTTAATTGAAATACTTCTGCCCGGACAAAAAATTTTTTAGAAAAAATCATCAACATTCCAGCATATAAAAAGGCTTTACCTTTTGGATAAATACCTTCTCTGCATGTTTGAATTCATTGGAGGTTTATTATTTTATTATATCACTGGTATTACTTTACCAAATCAAATAATTCTTTATCCAACTGCGGTTTTATTTCGCATTTATTATTAAAATGCATGGTGGCGGTATTAGCAGTGCTGTATGCCGGCCAGGTGGGCAAACCCTTATTATTGGGGTTTCCGCTGCGGGCAAAATTTATAAATGCTGCTGATACTTTGTCGGCTAAAATATAAGCATCGGGGTTACCACCAGTCATTTCGTGGCAGCGTTTAATATTATTAAATGCAAAGGGTATATCCATGCAATGCACCGCTTTAAATTTACCATCCATTACCGGTGATTGCCACGTGAATAAATACATATAAACCGGCGCCGCATTAAGGGCAGATTTTTGATTTGCCTGTTGCACCGCACCGGGACGAAAAGTAACATCAACATCCAACAGGTCGGATGGTTTGGTATCATTGGGATAGGCCTTTTTTACAGCAGCAATATATGCATCAGCTTTTGCACCCTGCCGGGTTTTTATAGTTTCTTTAATTTTATCCATAGAGGCATTGGTTAAAGCGCCGTTGGTAAAAGGCGTGAATTCATTTTTTGTAGTGCCAATCAACAAAGGGATATCCTTTGATAATTCAAATGCTTCATTTGAAAAAAGCTGGTACGGCAAATCAACGCCATCATTTGAAGGGCCCCAGTTTAAGCCAAAACCAATAACCGGTTTGCCTGCTGCTTTCATTTTATCTGCCACTGCTTTAAGGGCTTTTTTGCCGGCATCACTTAATACAGCAAATGGTATTTTTTGTAAACTATCTGCCTGGCCGGGTTGCAAATTAAGCACCTTCATTACTTCAGCAGCTATATCCTGCGTAGTTGCTTTATCCAGCATATTTGTGCGGAACGAACCACTTTGATTAATGGCTTTATGAAACAGCCCTTTCGATGCAGGCATAGCCATCAGGGTATTTACTTTGGCACCTCCGCCCGATTGCCCGAATATGGTAACATTGTTTGCATTGCCCCCGAAGTTTGAAATATTATCCCTCACCCATTCCAATGCTGCGTTAATATCCAGCATGCTTGAATTGGCTGAATGTTTATATTTTTCACCGTAGGCAGATAAGTCTAAAAAGCCCAATACATTTAAACGATGGTTAATAGAAACTACCACTACATCACCCTTCTTTGCTAAATTTTCGCCATCATAAGAAGGCAGTTCCTGCGAAGAGCCAGCAGTAAAACCACCCCCATGAATCCAAAACATTACCGGTCTTTTTTTGCCATCGTTAATACCGGGTGTCCATACATTTAATACCAGGCAATTTTCATTTGTAAATCCCCAGTCGTGGTGAAAAACAAATTCACTTTCGTCCTGTACTGAGGTGGTAGCATCCACCAGCGGCGCCACCGGGCCATAGCTCAGCGAACTGCGTACACCGCTCCACGTTGCTGTTTTTTGCGGCGCTTCAAACCGCTTTGCCTCAGCGTAGGGAATACCCTTGTACGTAAAGATGGAATTATTTATATAGCCCCTTACCTTACCAGCACTGGTATTGGTAACTGCAATATTTTCACCTGTTTTTAATTGAGATTTTGTAGCAAGGCTGATAGCAAACATTCCGACAAAGCAAACCGTTAATTTTTTCATGTTGACAATTTTAATAAAGTTAGCAGTATTGAATAAATAAATAAGGGCTGATTATCCAGGGTTTTAAGAAACTGGTTTATACTTTACAAGGCATAAAAGTCTTTTGCAATAATTTTTTGTCCGGGCTGAAGTATTTCAATTTAACTTCATTGGCGTCGCACTCTTGTACATTTTATCATTGTGGATCTTTACCCACGTGATATTTAGAGTGAATAGAAATATGTATTTAGTTCGATTGCTTAGGACGGCCTCATAAAAAAGGCGTTAAGAA
>JANMVB010000691.1:0-3099 GCA_031392305.1 Ferruginibacter sp. | reverse complement strand
TAATGGCGATGGTGAAATAATTCTTTATCATTGATTTCGGTTTTGTGTTTTGTGTTTTCTGTTTTCAGTTTTCAGTTTTCAGTTTTCAGTTTTCAGTTTTTTGTTTTCGGTTACGGGTTATAGGTTTGTGTTTTGTGTTTTTAAATAATTATGTTACGAACATTTGATCTTTGGGCATCCTCGTTGTGTCACTCACTTGTACCGCATACCAATGTGGAACTTTTATTGCGTTATAAATTAAATGCTGTTATGTAGGAACAGGCCGCGGCCTGTTCCTACAAGGCAATTATTTCACCGTGGTTCATCATTACAAAACATAATTCCCTTTTTACAAAACACAATTAAAGATCCCAACAGGTATATCGTACAAGAGGGCGACGCAACGATGATCCACATAGCTACTTCTTTGCCCGGACAATATTTTTTTCTTTATTCATTTATGATCATCATTCATTTCATTAGCACATTAGCTAATTAGCATATTAGCTAATTGTATTTCATTCCGTTCTCAAACTCTTAACCGGGTTGGCTACCGCCGCTTTTATTGCCTGGTAACTTACTGTAAGTAATGTAATGATGATAGCGCCCAATGCAGCGGCTACAAAAATCCACCAGGATATTTCTGTACGATACTCATAGTTCTGTAACCAGCTATTAAGAAAATAATAAGCAATTGGAATGGCGATAAAACAGGAAAGAATTACTATTACCACAAATTCCTTTGATAACATTCGCCAGAGATTAAAAACAGAAGCCCCAAGCACTTTCCGGACACCAATTTCTTTTGTGCGTTGCTCTGCTACAAAAGAGGCTAATGCAAATAATCCCAGGCAACTTATAAGGATAGCAAGTATGGCAAAAAAACCTGATAATTTACCGATGCGTTCTTCAGCTTCAAATTTTTTTGCGTATTCTTCATCTACAAATTTGTAGTCGAAAGGCATATCGGGAAGATATTTTTTAAAAACTGGTCCTATTTTCGCTAATGCTTCATCTACACTTATTTCAGCATTCAATTTTATAGAAACAGTCCATCCCGGCCATGGTAAAATGGAAGCAATCGTAGGCCGTACTGGTTTATAAGGTGATTGAGAAATTACATCTTTTATTACACCAATTATCTTAAATATTTTTCCATCTTTTCGCATTAATTCGCCAACAGGGTTTTCCAGGTTCATGTATTTGGCGGCAGTTTCATTAATAATATAAGCAGATGAATCGCCGGCCATGACTCTTGAGAAATCCCGCCCATCTACAAACTGCCAGCCGACCGTTTTTCCATAATCATGATTTACTCCTTCAGTAACAAAATGGTCTTGGAAGTTTGGGTCTTTCCCTTTCCATTCAAATCCTCCGTGGTTGGATGCCTCCCGGGTTATAGATGCAGATGATTCCGCCATATCACTGACAGCGCCTGTTACCAGCAAATCATTTCGCACTGCATCATAATGATCATGAACATCATTTGTTTTCATTTGCAGGTAAATTAACCTGTCACTACTGTAACCGGCCGAACGGTTTTTAGTAAATTGAACCTGCCGGTAAACAATAATGGTTCCTATAATCAATGCAACAGAAACAGTAAATTGCACAACAACTAATACCTTACGCGGAAGGGAAGCAAAGCGCCCAACCCTAAATGTACCTTTCAAAACTTTTGCCGGTTGAAAAGAAGATAAATAAAGTGCAGGGTAGCATCCTGCAATTAAACCGGTAAAAAATGTAAATCCAACACCCAGAATCCAGAATAATGGTGAGGTCCATAAAACACTGATTTCTTTATCTGCTACGTTGTTAAACCAGGGTAGAATTAATAGAACAAGACCAATGGATAATAAAAAAGCTAACGCCGTTACAAGTAGAGATTCACTTAAAAATTGATTTATTAATTGCTTACGCACCGATCCAATAGCTTTACGGATCCCTACTTCTTTTGCACGCTTTTCAGATCGGGCTGTGCTTAAATTCATAAAATTGATACAGGCCAGTAGCAACACAAAAACACCAATAATTCCGAACAACCATATAAACTGAATGCGGCAACCGGTATTTACTCCTTGTTTAAATTCTTCGTATAAATGCCACTTACTCATTGGATGAAGAAGAAACTGAATTAAAGGAGCAACTGCTTCTTTTTTTGTATTGTTTGGCTTAATGTTTTTTATTTTTTCAGAAACCTTATCAAGGTTAGCATTGGGAGAAAGTTGTGCCAAAATCTGTACAGAATTATTTTCCCAGTCATCCTTCCTCAGCCAGGTGTT
Organism: Ferruginibacter sp.; assembly: GCA_031392305.1. GTDB lineage: Bacteria > Bacteroidota > Bacteroidia > Chitinophagales > Chitinophagaceae > Ferruginibacter. Next base: position 838 of record JANMVB010000691.1, on the reverse strand, counting down.
GAATGAAAGATATAAATCAAATGGCGCTATAAAGGCAACATTTTTAAATTCGGAAGTAAAAGGTAAATCTTTATAAACGCCTGTTACTTTCACATCATCCCGGTTGTCTATTTTTACTATTTTATTTATAGGGTCACTTTCACCAAAAAGTTTTTTTGCCAATGTTTCGGATAACAGGATAGAATTTATTTCTTTTATCCCGGCCCTTGTTCCCCTGAGCATTTCCAGCGTTAGCATTTCCGGGCCATCGGTCTCCATAAAATTGCCCACTTGATTAAATTTATTTTCACCAACTGCAAGAATGTGCTCCTCCGCCCAGGTTGTTGTTACTACATGCTCAAAATCATCGGAGAATGATGAACGGAGTTGACTGCTCAGGGGAAAAGGATTATGTGTACCCGTCGATGTTTCACCCTTCCAGGTATATTGTCGCATCACCCGTGCAATGCGATAGTAGTTTTTATGATACTTGTTAATGGAGAGCTCATCATAAACCCATAAAGCAATAAGTATAGCTACAGACATGCCTATGGAAAGCCCACCAATATTGATAACGCTATAACCTTTATTTTTAATAAGGTAGCGCCAGGCAATTTTAAAATAGCTTTTTATCATGGCATGAATGTTGATTTTTGACTAAATGATTTATTTGATTTTATCTTGTTGCTTGTTCATTGATTATTGATTGCTCATTTCCTCATTCTGTTCTCAAACTCTTAACCGGGTTTGCTACCGCTGCTTTTATTGCCTGGTAACTTACCGTAAGTAATGTAATGATGATAGCGCCCAATGCTGCGGCCACAAAAATCCACCACGAAATTTCTGAATGATATTGATA
>JANMVB010000084.1:0-30353 GCA_031392305.1 Ferruginibacter sp. | reverse complement strand
AGTATCAAATAATAATTTCACAAAAGCTGCTCTATCCACGTCATATACAACTTCCACATTCGGTTCCTTTTTTAATAAGTTGTAGAAATCAACTACAGTAGCTCCGGTAGTTAGTTTGCCTGTTACTTCAATATCTACATGACAAAGCTTTGATTGAAACATACCAGGGTTGATAAGCCAGGCAATGGTACATGGGTCATGTAACGCTGCACCGCCACCAAGCTCCGGCCTGTTACTGCGATAAAACACTGAAAAAAAATCAACCAGTTCCGCTATTGCTTTGCCGGTTTTATTTCCAATGCTGCGGAACAATTCAATATCTTCTGCAAAAAACAATGCCTTATGCGTTACTTCGAGTCCATGCATTACAATGGGGATGCCCGCATTAAATACAATGGACGCAGCCTCCGGATCCACATAAATATTGAACTCCGCATGAGGTGTATAATTGCCGCGGAAAATACTTCCACCCATCAATACAATCTTTTCAATTTTATTTTTTAAGTGTGAAAACAGCAGAAGGAACGCAGCAATATTGGTAAGCGGACCGGTTGCTATAATGGTGATTTTTTCATCACTATCATTTAATATTTGGCTAATAGCATTAATGGCTGAACCTTCTTTTGGTTCAAACCCTGGCTCGGGTAGTTCTGTACCATCCATGCCCGTTTTTCCATGTACATAATCAGCAATGATGAGTTCACGATGCAATGGCTTTTCACAACCTTTATAAACATCGGCGTGAACGCCAATAAGCGTAAGAATGCGCAAGGTATTTCTTAATGTTTTTTCCTGTGTTTGATTGCCTGCTGAAGTGGTTACTGCTTTTATATCAAATAAATTACTGCCAAAAGCCAGCATCAGCATAATAGCATCATCATGCCCGGGATCGCAATCTATAATTACAGGAAGCCTTTTATTCATGTGTGCTAATTTAAAATTTCTTTTCTAAAAGGTGCGGAAGATTGTGCGCCCATCCGTGTTACTGAAATGGATGCAGCCTTACAAGCGAAGGCACAGGCTGCCGGCAAATCCATGCCTTCGGCCAATGCTGTTACAATTGCCCCGTTAAATGTATCGCCTGCTGCGGTTGTATCTACCGGTGTTACGAGAGGCGATGGTATCAATAAAGTATGCTCATTGTTCATAAGAAAAACACCCCTCTCTCCCAGCGTGATAATTATATTCTGAACGCCATTTTTCATAAAATACTTACCTGCTTTTTTCATTGCCGGCAATGTATCGGGATAAGTGCCTGTTATAATTTCCGTTTCAGTTTCATTGGGGGTAATAAGAAATAATCCATTTAAAATAGAAGCTGGTAAAGCAATTGCCGGAGCAGGATTTAGCACCAGCTTACAATCATATTTTTTTGCAGTATGTACAATGTACTCAATCGTTTTCAGGGGTATTTCCAGTTGCAATAAAATGATGCCGGCTGATTGAATCAGTGCTTCATTTATTTCTTCGGGCACCAATTGCATGTTGGCACCTGAGGCAACAACGATGGTATTTTCGCTATGTTCGTTTACAGTAATTAAAGCAACACCCGATGGATGGGCCGAGGTTTTGATAATATTAGAAGTATCAATACCCTCATGCCGGAGTGCCGCCAACGTGTATGAACCAAAAACGTCTTTACCGGTTTTAGTAACAAAGTTTACCATCGCACCCAGCCTGGTTGCAGCTACGGCCTGGTTGGCGCCTTTGCCCCCGGGATTCATAATAAATTGTCCTCCCAGGATTGTTTCTCCCGGCTTGGGAAATTCTTCCGTTCTTACGACCATATCTGTATTTGAGCTACCGATAATTAAAATTTTTTGTGGTTGATTTTTCATTTAATGGCAATTAAAAGTTGAAGCAATCGATCATACGTGTTAACAAAAACATCCCCTCAAAATGGCGTGAAGGAATGAAAATATAAGAATGGCAATTATTCAAATGTACAGGATTGTATAAATAAATAGTGGTTCAGGTTGTGTTTACTTTTCTATGTTTCTAAAGTGATAAAAAGTTACAAGTATTTTTTGTCCGGGCTAGGAAACTATGTGGAGCATCGTTGCATCGCCCTCTTGTACTAAATACCATTGGGGAACATTAATTGCGTTGCATTTTAATCAACAGGTCTGTTTATTTCCCTACAAAAAATAAATACATAGGTTTTTAATATGCTGCTTAGTCGATTTTATTTTTCCAAATACAGTGGACTGCGAGGCAATGTCTTTAACGTAACCGTTAGCCGATATTGTAAAACGACACCACACAAACACACAGTTAAAAAAAGATTTAAGGCAAAAGAAAAATAATTGCAAAAAAATTTGCGAAACCAAAAAGTTGCATATATTCGCAACCGATTAGTTTCATAAGTCAATTTGATCACAACATGAGAAGAGATGTTTTTCAGGCAATTGCTGACCCAACCAGAAGGGCTATCATCGCCTTAATTGCTTTACAGGCAATGACACCGAATGTTATTGCAGAAAACTTCAACTCAACCCGGCAAGCAGTTTCAAAACACCTGCGGATTTTAACAGAGTGCCAATTAGTAAAGCAAGAACAACAAGGAAGAGAAATTTACTATTCACTTGAAATAGAAAAAATGAAAGAAATAGACAATTGGTTAGCTCAATACAGAAAAATCTGGGAGACCCGTTTTAATCAACTTGACAAAGTATTATCCACAATTAAAAAACAGAAAAAATGACAAACGAAGAGAAATCCCCCCAGGCGGGAAACAACTTGCTATTTGAATTTACCGTTGACAAATCAACAAAAACGGTAATCATAAACAGGGAATTTGATGCTGGCCTTTCGCTGGTATGGGATGCTTTTACAAAACAGGAAATTCTTGACCAATGGTGGGCACCCAAACCCTGGGCTTCAAAAACAAAATTCATGAATTTTGAAGTTGGCGGACGAAGATTTTATGCTATGGTAAGCCCGGAAGGGCAAGAACATTGGTCAATTCAAAAGTTTACTTCCATTAGCCCTAAAACCAATTTTAAAATGTTGAATGCCTTTGCAGACAAAGACGAAAACCCTGAATTGCCGGGATCTGAATGGGATTTAAATTTCAGCGAACAAAATGGAACGACCAAAGTGAGTGTCACTATTTATAATGATTCGCTTGTTCGTATGGAGAAGATGATTGAAATGGGCTTTAAAGAAGGATTTACTATGACACTGAAAACCCTGGAAAATCTGTTGACGACTTTATCACAAAAATGATCCCGATAGCCGTCCGGAACCAACGTAACCAATTTAAAAATCTAAAAATAAAAGTTATGGCACTTATCAATCCTTATGTACACTTCAACGGAAATGCCGAAGAAGCATTCACATTTTACAAATCAGTATTTGGCGGAGCTTTTGCAAAGGTTGCCCGTTTCAAAGACATATCAAGCCCGGAATATCCGGTGGCAGAAAATGATGCAAATAAAATAATGCATATTGCTTTGCCTATTGGTAAAAACAATGTGTTAATGGCTAGTGACGTTCCGGAAAGTATGGGACAAGTAATTGAAAAAGACAACAGATTTAAAATATCAATTAGTGCAGAAAGTCGTGAAGAAGCCGACAAATTATTTAACGGACTTTCAGAAGGCGGAAATATTGAAATGCCCATTGCCGACAGTCCCTGGGGTTCGTACTTTGGAATGCTTGCAGACAAATTTGGTATTGAATGGATGGTGGACTTTGACCCAAACTATAAAGGACAATTGTAACCGAAGAAAAACAACGAACGCTTAATTTAGCGTTTTGTTTATTGTTCTTGATGGAAGAAAAATCAGGATGAAATAAAAATGTAGGCACATAATTTATCTCGCAATTAAAGTTCCCCATTGGTAAGGGGTACAAGGGAGTGACACAACGATGCTGACCATTGCTTCACAGCCGGTTCAATAAAAAAAATAATAAAATATTAATGATCGTTGAGCGGTAAACCAAGCCGCTGATAATCTTTCCAGTTAAGATACTCAGGTGCTACCCGATGTTCTTCCATAGTGATACAATCTGTAACTGGGCACATCAACTCGCAGAGATTGCAGCCTACACATTCTTCTTCCTTTACCTTGTAAGTATTATAGGGCTTGCCATATTCGAGATGGATAGATTGGTGCGATCCATCTTCGCAGGCGATGTAACAAAGGCCGCAATGGATGCATTTATCCTGGTTGATTTTTGCAATGTGGTGGTAGTTGATATCGAGGTCTTCCCAATGCGTAATTTTTTCTACTGACTTACCGATGAAATCATAAATAGTGTTGTAGCCTTTTTCATCCATCCAGTTATTCATACCATCGCACATATCTTCTACAATCCGAAAACCATGTTTCATAGCGGCCGTGCATACCTGTACGTTAGCGGCACCGAGCAGCATAAATTCTACGGCATCACGCCAGGTGCTTACACCACCGATACCTGAAATGGGAACTTTTGAAGTAGTAGCATCCTGGCTGATAGTGGTGAGCATTTTTAAAGCGATTGGTTTTACTGCAGGGCCGCAATAACCGCCAAATACCGACTTGCCTGCCACGTAAGGATTAGGCACGAGTGTATCTAAATCAATACCGGTTATAGATTGTATGGTATTGATAAGTGACAATGCATTGGTGCCAGCCTCTACACATGCTTTGCCGGCTGGTACCACGGAATGTACATTGGGCGTGAGTTTGGTAATAACGGGAATAGTGGCTTTTTCCATTACCCATTCCACTACCGTTCTTGCAATCTCGGGATCCTGACCTACCGCTGCGCCCATGCCTCTTTCTGTCATCCCATGCGGACAACCGAAGTTTAATTCTAATCCGTGTGCACCGGTATCCTCTGTTTTTTTGATAAGCTCATGCCAACTGTTGCGGTCGTTATCTGCCATCAGCGAAACTACCATCGCCCTGTCGGGAAATAGCTTAATACATTCTTCTATTTCTTTTAAATTGATATCGAGGGGGCGGTCGCTGATGAGTTCAATATTATTAAAACCCATTACCCTTATGCCATTAAAATTTACGGCGGAGTACCGGGAGGAAACATTTTTTACCTGGCTGCCCAACGTTTTCCAAACAACCCCACCCCAGCCTGCTTCAAAAGCACGTAATACATTTATTTTTTTATCTGTTGGTGGCGCACTCGCTAACCAAAAAGGATTGGGTGATTTGATGCCGAGGAAATTAGCGCTGATGTCTGCCATAGTTTTATTTTTTTACCGCAATATTTTTTTCACGCAAAGACGCTAAGGAGCAAAGATGTAGAGTTTGTTTATAATTTATTTGCTATTCTATGAATGCCATCTTTGATGAGATTTACATTGAAGTTTACTAGCCTAATTTACAACAAGTTAATTTTAAATAAGTTTGTACCTGTTTAAAATGAACAGGGGCTAACGCTTCAATTGATTTTAATTCTACTATCACTTTATTATCTACAATTATATCAGCTCTAAAACCTAACTCCATTTTTACTGTTTCATGAATTAATGGAATGGCTTGTTGCCTGGTAAATGGGATAGTTGTTTTTGATATTTCGTAACAAAATATTTCCTCGTACACACTTTCAAATAAACCAGGACCATATTTATAATGAATGTGAAAACAGGTATCCACAACAATTTTAGATATTTCATTTTCTGTAATCATAATCTACTTTACATCTTTACTCCTTAGCGTCTTTGCGTGAAAATTTATAACCCAACTTTACATCTTTGCTTCTTAGCATCTTTGCGTGAAAATTTATAAAATTAAAAAATCTAAAATAGCCCCTGCCCCATCCTTACCATCCTGCACGGCATCTACCACTTCCTTACCTCCATTCACTGCATCACCACCTGCAAACACCCCATTAATATTTGTCGCACCATTTTTTTGTACCAATAATTTTCCGCCATTATTTTCCAGGTGATTATTTTTCACAAGCTCTTCAAACGGCATCTGCCCGGCGGCCTTTATAATCATATCTACTTCCAATGAAAAAGTTTCCCCGGTATCAACTGGTGAACATCGACCATTTTCATCAGGTTCGCCCAGTTTCATTACGCTACAAACTAAAGCAATCACTTTTCCTTCCTCGCCAATCACTTCTTTGGGGGCAGCTAGCCAGATTATTTTACAACCATCCAGTTTAGCAATGTCCAGCTCTACCTGGGTGCAGGGCTTCTCATTTTCTGTTCGCCTGTACACAAGCGTTACCTCTTTTGCACCAAGACGTTTAGCCTGCGTGGCCGCATCAATGGCTGTCATTCCCATACCAATTACAGCCACCCTATCCCCAACAGCAACCTGGTTGTATTCATGGCTCCTGATATCATAAATAAACTGCAGGGCATCCGTTACTCCATCCAATTCTTCACCGGGAATATCCAGTTGCCTGGCCAGTCCTACACCAATACCGAGATAAACCGCATCATAATTTTGCTGCAATTCAGCAAGTGAAATATCTTTGCCCAATTCCTGGTTGTACTTTATTTCAATACCACCGATTGAAGTAATGTAATCCACTTCATCTTCACAAAACTGAGGGGTTACTTTATAGGCAGCAATACCATAAGTCATTAACCCGCCACCCTTACTTTCTTTTTCATAAATAGTTACCTCCACCCCTTCACGGCTTAATACATGGGCACAACTTAACCCTGCCGGGCCTGCCCCAACCACTGCTACCCTTTTACCGGTTGATGGCTTTCTATTAAAAAGTTGCCAGTTATTTTCCATTGCCATTTCGGTAGCATATCGCTGCAGCTTCGCAATGGGTATTGCTTCTTCATGCATTAAATTATATACACACGCACCTTCACATAATTTTTCTACGGGGCACACTTTACTACATCCTGCACCCATTATATTGCTTGAAAAAATAGTAAATGCAGAGCCCTTTATATTTTCAGTAGAAATCTGTTTAATAAACTTTGGAACATCAATACTGGTAGGACAGCTTTTCATGCAAGGCGCATCATAACAAAATAAACAACGGTTAGCTTCCACCAATGCCGCATCCTTTGTTTCAAAAGGCGGATGAAGATCTCTGAAGTTTTGCTGGTATTGTTCAGCAGATAATTTATTGTTTACAATTGCCATAAAATATTTTAGCCCCTATCCCCTAAAGGAGGAAAAAAGGAGATTATCGTAAGTTGTTTCTTTACACCCCTTTAGGGGACGGGGTCATAATTCAGTAATCTTTCCATAAGTCTCCGGTCTTCTGTCCCTGAAAAATTGCCAGGTGCTCCTTACTTCCGCTATCATATCAAGATCAAAATCTGCAATCAATAATTCATCTTTATCGTCAGAAGCACAGGAAAATATTTGTCCCCGTGGATCAACGAAATAACTGGTGCCATAAAACTTTCCCAGGTTCCAAGGAGCTTCCATACCAACCCTGTTGATGCATCCCATAAAATATCCGTTTGCTACTGCATGTGCAGGTTGCTCCAACTTCCAGAGATACTGCGATTGCCCCACTGTAGTAGCCGAAGGGTTGTAAACTATTTCTGCACCATTCAACCCCAGGCACCTGGCCCCATCCGGAAAATGGCGGTCGTAACAAATATACACACCCACTTTTGCATAACGGGTTTCAAAAACAGGATAGCCGAGGTTACCCGGTTTAAAGAAAAACTTTTCCCAAAAACCACCGGTGTGCGGAATATGATTTTTCCTGTACTTGCCCAGGTAAGTACCATCGGCATCAATAACGGCTGCGGTATTGTACAAAACACCGGCCTGCACTTTTTCATACACAGGAACAATGATAACCATACTGTATTTTTTTGCATAAGCACACATTCTGTCCGTAGTTGGACCGGGAACTGTTTCTGCAGATTCGTACCAGGCCTTATCCTGGCCCGGACAGAAATACGGCGTATTAAAGATTTCCTGGAAGCACAATATCTGCACACCTTTTTCACCAGCCTCCTCAATTAAAGGAATATGTTTTTGCACCATTGCTTCCTTAATTTCTGCAATGGTCCCTTCACCTTCTGTTTTTGCAAGGCTCATTTGTATGAGGCCGGATTTAATTATACGGGGCATGTTTTCGGTTTTCTGCAAATTTTTAAATAATATTCATCACTTTTTTTCTCTTTATATATTTTCCATAACCCCTTTCAACCAAACATTCATTTGCATCAATCACCACCTTTCCTCTTAGTAAAACGGTTTTACATTTTCCGGTTAATTGCCAGCCTTCGTACCCTGAATAATCAGTATTCATGTGATGCGTTGAAGCACTGATGGTGTGCTCATGATTGGGATCAAACAATACAATATCTGCATCTGACCCCGGGGCAATGCAACCCTTACGTGGATGCATTCCGAAAATTTTTGCCGGGTTAGTGCTCAATACCTCTACAAATTTGTTGATGGTTATCCTGCCTTTACTTACACCTTCGCTGTATAATAATTCCACCCTGTGTTCTATTGCCGGATGGCCATTGGGTATCTTCGAAAAATCATCCCTGCCCAATAATTTCTGTTCCCATTTAAAAGGGCAATGGTCTGTGGCCACCACCTGTATCAACCCTTGGTTAATGCCTGCCCACAATGCCTCCTGGTCTTTCTTTTCCCTAAGTGGCGGGCTCATCACCCACTTTGCCCCTTCAAAATTTTGTTCGTATAAAGAGGCGTCCAGTAACAAATATTGGATACAGGTTTCAGCAAAAACTTTTTGATTGTTGCGGTTATTATTTCTCACGGCATTCAGTGCACCTTCACAAGTCATGTGTACAATGTAGCCGGGGCATCCGGTATAGCCAGCAATGCCGGCAAATCTTTCAGAAGCTTCGGCTTCTGTAATTTCCGGTTGCGATAAATAATGATAAAGCGGCGCCAGTTTGCCTTCGCTGCGGTGTTTGGCAATCAAAAAATCAATCATGTCGCCATTGGTTGCATGCACCGTTACCATACCGCCCCTCGCTTTCACTTCATTCATCAATCCTACCATTTGCTTATCGTCAATCATTAAAGCACCTTTGTAGGCCATAAATATTTTAAACGAAGTGATGCCTTCCTTTTCAACCAGGTCAATAATTTCCTTACAGGTGTTTTCATTAAAATCGGTTACCGCCATGTGGAAACTATAATCACCCACCGCATTACCGTTGGCCCTGCCACTCCATGCCGTATAAGCCTCGTACAATGAGCGACCCTGCGATTGTAAAATAAAATCAATCACTGTGGTTGTGCCGCCGTATAAAGCAGCACGGGTACCGGTTTCATAATTATCGCTGCTAAAAGTGCCCATAAATGGCATCTCCAAATGTACATGCGGATCTATCGCACCCGGAAAAACCAGCAGGCCCGTTGCATCAATAATTTCATCCGCACCCATTGTTAAACCCAGCCCGATTGAAGTGATCGTTTCATCCTCAATAAAAATATCCGCCACATAATTATCGGTTGCGGTAATGATGTTTCCATTTTTAATTAAAACGCTCATAAAAATATTTTGAATCAACGAAAGGTAAAACGCAAATACTAATTTAATGCGTTTTCATTAGTAATCAGTCAATCTGATTGTGCATTTCAAATTTTAGGAATTTTATTTGTTCTACCGGCAGAAGTATTTCAATTAAACATCGTTGTGTCACTCACTTGTACGTCATACCTATGGGGATCTTTAATTGCATTTTGTCAAGAGCTCAAGACTCCAGTGTGGAGTTCCGAAATTGCGGACAAAGGTTGCCAACCTTTTAACTTTGGCGCCGCATCAACAATAAATAAATAATGCCGCTTACAAAAAATCCAACAAACCATGCGTAGCTGTACAAATGATTGATCCATGCCGGCAGGGCGGTTTCGCTTAATAATTTTACCTGCACCAAAAAACCCGGCACATTGGGCAATATACCCAATAGGAGTGCAATGATTGCTGTACCATTAAAGCCATTTCCATACGTGTACCTGCCGCCTGCTTTATACAATTCATCCGCAGCCAATTGCTGCTTTCGGATAAAATAATAATCAACAATCATAATACCACCAATGGGGCCAAGCAAACTGGAGTAACCCACCAGCCAGGTAAAAATATATCCCCCCGGGTCTGCAATCAGTTTCCACGGAAAAATGAGGATACCTATTATGCCTGTGATATATCCCCCCGTTCTGAAATTGATTTTTCTGGGGGCAAGGTTTGCAAAATCATTTGCCGGGCTTACAATATTTGCAGCAATATTGGTTGCTAATGTAGATATGGCGACTGCTATCATGGCGATGCTCACCAGCAATTTACTTTCAAACTTACCCGCAAGTATCAACGGATCCCAAATTGTAGTTCCATAAATGATGGTAGTAGCAGAAGTAACTACTACACCTATAAAAGAAAATAAAGTCATTGAAGCAGGAAGCGCCACAGCCTGGCCGGTAATCTGTGCTTTTTGGCTTTTGGCATACCTTGTAAAATCAGGAATATTCAAAGATAGGGTAGCCCAAAAACCTACCATGCCAGTTAGTGCCGGAAAAAAGAAGGTGAAAAATTCTGCGGAGTTGGCAAATTTTGATGGCTGTGCTAAAATAGGGCCCAATCCATTACCTGCGCTTATGGCCCAAAACAATAAAGCCAGCGCAGCAAACGGCAAAAAAAAAGCTTTGAACACCAACAACTTTTTAATACTCTCCACACCCAGGTACACTACATACATATTCAACAACCAAAATAATAAAAAGCAGATAGCCGGGCCGGTTTGCAAACCCCAGGAGGCTGGAAAAAATTGCGGCATTGTATCCAGCGAAGGAACCCATAAACGAAACATCTGGAACATTGCAAAGCCACCGATCCATGTTTGAATACCAAACCAGCCACAGGCAACAATAGCCCGCAGCATTGCAGGAATATTTGCACCTGTGGTACCAAAGCTTGCCCTTGCCAATACCGGAAACGGGATGCCATATTTTGCGCCTGCATGGCCGTTTAAGATCATCGGTATCAGCACTACCGTGTTGCCAATAAAAATGGTAAGTATTGACTGCCACCAGTTCATGCCACCATCAATTAATGAACTTGCCAGCATGTAGGTTGGGATACAAAGGCTCATGCTGATCCAAAGTGCTGCATAATTCCAGGTGCCCCAGGTGCGCTTGTTTTGCGGAATGGGTGCCAGGTCTTTACTATACAAATGAGATGACTGCAGCTCTTCGGTCAGAGGGTTTTCATTTTGCATAGATGTTAGTTTGGTTAGTTATTCCTTATTTTAAATCAGTGCATTAAGAATTAATTCTGAAACACAGTTTTAATAAGGTGATGTAAATTTCGGTCTGCATTTCCTCGTCAAGGGAATTCATTGTTGTTGCAGTCTGGAACAAATGCTGGTTAAAACATTTTCTTGAAGATAACACGTAAAAGCTAAATAGTAAAAGTAGAGAGACGAACTACGTTTACCATTTTGCCCGCTACACTTTCACCTATCATTTATATTTTAATAAATAGTCCAGTGATTGTTCTACCTGCGAATTATGTGTCCTCCCGGAATGAATTTGATACTGGTAATTTAGATTTTTATAATTTTCAGCTATTAAAAATGTCTCCATTCTATTTGTTCCAGTTTTGATATAGTTCAAAATTTCCAGGCCCCCTGTGGAAAAATATAAATTTTTTCTGCTCATATTCTCTTTTGGCAATTTGTTGAAAGAAAAAATATTGTAATTATCTATCCATAAAGAAGGACTTAAAGCATAATAGTTTTTAAATAGTGTTTCGTTTTTAAAAAGGCAATAGAATATAAACAACCCACCTAAAGAATGACCAACAATTGTATTATTGTCATGGTTAGTTTTGTATGCGGAATTAATTTTTGGAATTAATTCAGTTTTCAGAAATTGATAAAAGTTTTCAGTTTGTCCATAATTTTTTGAACTTCCTATTGTATCGCCATTTACAATTTTTGGCAAAATAAAATCTCTACGTCTTAATACATGAAAGTCTCCAATGTGTCCAATTCCAACAAAAATGGTGTTGTTTACTTTAGTGAAATATTCACTGCTTTTTAAAAGATCCCTTAACTTTTTTCCAGATTTTAAATTTGCATCACAATAATATATTACATCATAAATTTTAGTAGTATCGATATTTTGAGGCTTATTTACATAAATCTCAAAGCTGTCTTTTACTTTTTCTGAATAGATTTTTATACTACTTGATTTTTCCTGATCACAAGATGAAAATATTAGGGTTGATACGACAATAGAAAAAAGAATTTTCAAGATATAATTTCATTTAGGGTGGTATATAACAGCTACATTTATTTGCTTCATGTCCCTACGGAACATTTTAAATCAATCAAATGTCATTAATTCTTAAAAAAGTATTAGTAGAATTTATCCCAAAAAATTAATCATAAGATATATCAGTTTAAATACTCATCTGCAATGGCGATGGCTTCGCTGATGATTGCCAAACCTTCATCAATCTGTTCTTTGGTAATGCAAAGCGGCGGGGCGACAAATATATAATTCCACCTTACAAAGGTGTACATGCCCAGTTCTTTAATTTTTGCTGCTACTTTATTCATTACCACCATTTCGTCGGGCTTTGCATTGAAGGGTGCCATCGGCTCTTTGGTGTGTCGGTTTTTTACCAATTCGATACAGCCCAACAAACCTGTGTTTCTAAAATCTCCGATGGAAGGATGCTTTTGTTTTAATAATTCAACCTGCTCATTCATGTATTCCCCCATCATCACCGCATTTTCTATGAGGTGGTCGTCTTCATAAATTTTTAGTGTTTCCAATGCGGCGGCACAGGCAACAGGGTGCGCTGAATAAGTGAGGCCAAGGGCAAGCATGGAGTCATCGTACCGGACAGCAATTTTATCAGAAACCATCAGGCAACCGAAGGGCAGGTACCCACAGGTAAGGCCTTTTGCCATGGCAATCATATCTGGTACAATACCATGATTTTGAAATCCAAACCATTTACCGGTGCGGCCAAAACCACTCATTACCTCATCCATTATCAGGAGTATACCATGCTTGTTACAAAGTGTTCTTACAGCAACCATATAGCCCTCGGGATATTTTAAACAGCCGGAAGAACCGGACTCTCCTTCCAATAAAATTGCGGCAATATTGCCGGGGCCCTCATAAGCGATTACCCTTTCCAGTTGCTCTACTGAATCCTGTAATAAATTTTCGCTGCCGTGCCGGTAACGGTAAGCATATGGAAGATCGAAGTGTACAAAGTTGGGCGACTGTTGCGAATCAACCGGTAGTTTACGTGGGTCGCCACTTGCTGTCATGGCACCATTTGATGAGCCGTGGTATGATTGATAACGGGTTAATATTTTATGTCGCCCGGTGTACAGGCGTGCCAGCTTTATTCCATTTTCGATGGAGGTGGCACCGCATATTGTAAAGAAAGCTTTATTGAGATCGCCGGGGCAAATTGCTGCTAATTTTTCTCCGAGGTCGCCCCGCACTTTGGTAACACAACTGGGAGTTACATAACTTATCTCCTGCATTTGCTTTACCACTGCATCGGTTATACGCTGATCGCCATGGCCAATATTTACATTCATTAAGCCACTTGAAAAATCTATATATTTTTTACCATCGTAATCGTAGAGATAAACACCTTTACCATATTTTACTGCAATGGGATCAATACCTTTTTGCTTGCTCCAGGAAAAGAGGGTATAATCGAGGTTGGATTGGATGACAGACTCGCCAGCCCCAGCCCTGACCACTCCAGCCCCCCCACCCCCCGAAGGGGGGTTCTTTGACTCTGATAATTTGGAGATTGTTTTTGTTTCTGACATTGGTTTATTTTTTATTTTGAATATATTTTAGAAATTCTTACCGATTTTTCAATTGTGTTTTTTAAAATATTTACAGACTTTTTTATAACACAATAAAAGTTCCACATTGGTACAAAGTACAAGTGTGCGACGCAACGATGATGCCATCAAAATCTACTGCCCGGACAATAATTATTCTTATTTTTTTACGTTCAATTTTAAAAGGCATTGCATTTTTGAACTACTATTAAATGCTAAGTTCCCCTTTAGGGGACAGGGGCTTACAGGGGCATACTAACTCATCCAGTTTACGCCTGCTTCTGCATTCCATTTGATGGTGCTCTTTTTTAATTTTGTCCAGAACCCGATGGAACTTTTACCGGTGATATCTCCCACGCCAAATTTACTTTCGTTCCAGCCGCCGAATGAAAATGGCTCACGTGGTACGGGCACGCCTACGTTTACGCCGATCATGCCGGCACTTGCCCGATCGATGATATACCTTGCCATGGCGCCATTTTGTGTAAACACACTTGCGGCGTTTCCATAAGGATTTGCGTTTTCTATTGCAAGCGCTTCATCCACCGTGTTGGTACGCATAATGGAGATGACGGGGCCAAAAATTTCTTCTGTTGCTACCGACATTTCGGGTGTTACATGGTCGATTACGGTGGGGCCGATGTAGGTGCCTTTTTCTTTTCCGTTTACTGTGGCGTTGCGGCCATCAACCAAAATTGTTGCGCCCTGTGCTTCTGCTTCGGTGATGAATTTTTCAATCCTTTGCTGTGATGCTTTGTTTATTACAGCGCCAAGGTTTTCGCCGGGAATTATCTTTCTGGCTTCGTCACAAATTTTATCGATAATGGCATCGATATTTCCTACGCCAATCATAGCGCTGGCAGCCATGCAACGCTGGCCTGCACATCCGCTCATACTTGCAGCTACGTTTTGCGCCGTCATGCCGGGTATTGCATCGGGCAATACCATTAAATGATTTTTTGCTCCGCCCAAGGCGAGGCAGCGTTTATAGTTACCGGTAGCACGCTGGTAAACCAGCTTTGCAACTTTGGTAGAACCAACAAATGAGACGGCTTCTATATCGGGGTGATCGCAAATTGCATTTACAATTTCCACATCGCCATGCACCACATTAAATACGCCATCCGGCAGGCCTGCTTCTTTTAATAACCGGGCGAGGCGGCCGGTGCTGAGCGGTACTTTTTCAGATGGTTTCATAATCATGCAGTTGCCTAGTGCAATGGCGTTTGGTAATGTCCAGTTGGGCACCATACTCGGGAAATTAAAAGGCACAATGGATGCAACGACGCCCAGTGGTACATGCTCTGTACGGCACTCTACGCCCCGGCTTACTTCCAACACTTCGCCTGTAACCAACTGTGGTAAGGAGCAGGCAAACTCTGTGAGCTCAATACTTTTCTCAATTTCTGCTACGGCTTCGCCGTAAGTTTTTCCATTTTCTTCGCTACATAATTTTGCAAGTTCTTCCAGGTTTTTTTCGAGTAAATATTTATAGCGAAAGAAAACCTGCACCCTTTCTTTTATGGGTGTTTTACTCCAGGAAGGGAACGCTTTTTTTGCTGCGGCGACTGCATCATTAAGATCTGTCGGAGTTGACATGGGAACGACAGATAAAAGGTTCCCGTCTAACGGTGATATTACTTCAAGCGTTGCGGAACTAACGGCATCAACAAATTGGCCGTTGATATAATTTTGTATAGGAGCGTATTTCATTGTAAAGTATTAACTGTAAATTTTGTAGAAATGAAGGTAGCAATTTAAAAATAATTCAGTTACCGCCCTTAACGAAAGAGCAATAACAGTTAACATTTCTGGTTACCAGCTAACTGATCTGTGATGATAAATGCTTGTATTTATACCTGATGCAAAAAAGAAAGCAGCGAATGGTTTAAAGAAATACCAAAAAGATAAAGATGTGTATAAGAAGGATTAAAATATGCGTACCGAACATGCTGAAGAAGCTTTTAAAATAAAGACATCTAATATTTTATTTAAGTAATTTTTTAATCGTAAAGAAAAAAGTACTTCCTTTTCCCGGCTCTGAACCTACCCAAATTTTTCCACCATGTTTCTCCACAATTTTTTTGCAAATTGCCAGGCCAATACCGGTACCGGCATATTCTTCCCTGATATGAAGGCGATGAAAGAGGTTGAATATTTTATCAAAATGCTGCGGCTCAATACCTATTCCGTTATCGGCTACACTAAATAAATAATTATCTGCCTCTTCGGTAAAACTGATAGTGATGATGGGCTTTAAACTGCTTTTATATTTTATGGCATTACCCACCAGGTTTTGCATCAATTGCATCATTTGGGAAGTATTAGCATATATAACCGGTAATAATGGATAATGTATTTCGGGCTGATTTTCATCCTCCTGGGTTTCAAAAATTTTCGACACCTCCAATAATATAGAATTCATATTTGTTTCGGCAAACAAGTCTTCGCTGGTGCCTACTTGTGAATACTCAAGCAAATCTTTTATCAGGTGTTTCATCCGCTCTGTACCATCCAAAGCGTACCGCACATATTGTTTGGCTTTCTCATCAAGTACATTTTCAAAATTCTTACTGAGTAGTTGCATAAAACCATTTATCATGCGGAGTGGTTCCTGCAAATCGTGTGATGCCACATACGCAAATCTTTCCAGTTCATTATTTGATACCACCAGGGCTGTCGCCCTTTTATTAAGGTCCTCATTTAAAATTAGTAATTCTTCCCCGGCCAACTTCCTATCGGTAATATCCCGTTCTATGGCCATAAAACCAGTTAGTTTATTTTGCTTATTTAACATGGGCACGGCTTCAATATCCAGCCAATATTTATCGCCGGCCTTACTATAATTCACAATCTCAACTTTGAAGCCTTCTTTATTTTTAATACTATTTCGCATAAGCTGCACCACCTGAGAGTCTGTTTCCTCCCCCTGCAGAAAATCACCGGGTTTTTTCCCAATCACCTCTTCAAATGAGTACTGGGTAATTCGTTCAAACCCTTTATTAACCCATTGTATATATCCCTCTGAATCAGTTAATATTACTGCATTAATCGTAAGGCTGGCAATCATAGCAAGCTTCCTGTTTTCTTCTTCTGCTTCTTTCTTTTCAGTAATATCCCGGGCAATACTAATGATGGTATTTTCTGCTGCATTTAAAAATGAATTCCATTCCAGTTGTTTATACGATCCATTCTTACAAAGAAAACGGTTTTCAAACCTGGATACACCTTCGTTTGAGATAATGGCTGATCGTATTTCCCAACTCACCTCATGGTCATCCGGGTGCAAAAAAGTTGAGGCCGGTTTAGAAAGTAATTCTTCCGCACTCCAGCCAAGCACCCTCGTCCAGGAGGGGTTCAATACTTTAAAATATCCATCAAAGCCGGTAATACAGTGCAGGTCCAACGAAAGATTAAATATTTTATCCCTGGTTTTTAAAGTTTCTTCAGCTTTGCGCCTTTCAGTAATATCCACCACCACCAACAGGCATTTTGTACCCTGGTTTACTACAATACCATCAATATACACATACATGGAAGGATTAAAATCGTTTTTCAATAATACCTCGCAGGAGGTCTTAACATTGATTTCAAATAACTTTTTAAAAAAAGAATTAAAGCCAGTGCCAGATTCATCCTTAACAAAATCTGCAAAGCATTTTCCAACCAGGGCCGATCTTTCTTTTCCTATTAACAAAGCTCCGCTTAAATTCAACTCACAAATAAATCCTTCCTGGTCAAGTGTAAAATATCCTGTTGGAGAAAAATCATACAACTCAGTATATTTTTCAAGCAGGGCGGGCATTTCGCTACGCTTAACTTTTTGCTTTGGTACTTTTATATTTTTGGTAGCAGTTTTTTTTGCGGGCAATAAAAAACCCTCCTTTGCAAGAGCCATTGGGGTTTTCCTTGTTTGCTTGTTCATGAAACTGTTGATCTTTTATTTACTATAACTAATTAAAAAAAGAGAACGGACCTTATCACTATGGAAGTTGATTTTCATGAGGTGTAAATCCAACATTCTAATAAGAAAGGAGATAATTGTTTCAAAAAATATTAAGATTCAATATCTCCTTTTATGGATCTAAAACAGGGGGCTTTGCAAGATAATTTATGAAGTTTTATCACAAAACTTCATAAAACAAATTTCAACAGAAAAACGAAAAACCTTTGTAGGTGATAGATATTAAAGAGGGTAGTAAATTTTCTACAGCTTGATTTATGATTATTTTAAAAGTTTTTGCTCACTCAATAGTCGCTTCTCAAATCTATTCCTTACAATACATTTTTGTCCTAACTTAAAATCAATTTGGAACATCGTTGCATCGCCCTCTTGTACTTTAAACAGCCCTGTGGATCTTTACCCACATTATAGTTGGCATGCCTGCTATTTTTGGTAACCAGTTTTTTATTAAAATTATTTTTCGAACATACTACCAGTTTTACAGTTTCATATTATAAATGGGCAAGCATGTTAATTCACTTATTTGATCGACCATATTTTAAATAAAATGGGTGGCTTTTATAGCCACCCATTTTATTTAAAATATAGTTTATTAACAGATTCAATACTTAATCACTTTGACAGTTGTAAACTTACCATCATCAAAAATAATTTTGATAAAGTAAACCCCATTATTAAGTCCTGACATATTCAATGGAAAGACCGTATCATTATTTACCGTTGTAATCTCTTTATATTTTACCATTATCCCCGAACTATTTATTAATGAAACTGAAATTTTACTTCGCTGGTGAATGCTGGTAATATTTATATTAGCAATATCCTTAACCGGGTTTGGATAAACTTTTACCCGGTTAATATCATAAATAGATGTTGGGCTTTTTGGCACTGATACAGTTAAATTTATAACTGAATCCGGAACGCTTACTGTTGGTTTTATGGTATCCGTTGTATTTCCATTTCCTCCAACAGGAATTATTACCGGACTAACAACCGGGTTAACTACCGGCCTGTTACTTGAAGTTGAATTTACAATTACTTTCATTGTGTCTGTTGATACTCCACCGTCATCGTCAGTAACTGTAAAAATATAAAAATAATTTCCTTGGACCAGGCTACTTATTGTAGCTGTTGGTGTATTAGCTGAAGTAATTGCATTTACTCCCGGCCCAGAATATTTTCTCCATTGATAACTGGCTACAGTACCGTCAGCATCTGTGCCGGTACCTGTAATTGTGGTACTGCTGGTTGGCAATAATACCACTTTATCGGCTCCTGCATTGGCTACAGGTGGTTGATTAATCAGGCTGGTACTATTAACAATTACCTGTACATTATCAGTTGTTGTAGCACCATCATTATCAGTTACAGTTAATTGAAACTGGTAGGTACCCTGTGCCAGGTTACTAATTGTGGTGGTAGCAGAAGATGGGGATACAATTATAAATGTTGCAGGGCCGGATATTTTAACCCATGAATACGCCGTAACAGTTCCATCGGAGTCTGCTCCACTTCCGGCAAGAGAAACACTATTGGTTGGCAGGGTAATCGTTTTGTCTGAGCCGGCATTTGCAGATGGGGGCAGGTTAACCGTAGAATTTACAGTGACCTGCATAGTATCAGAATCTGTAGCGCCATCATTATCAGTTATTGTTAATTTAAATTGGTAGGTACCCTGAACCAGGTTATTGATTGTGGTTGTAGCCGATGAAGGTGAGGCAATTGTAAATGTAGCCGGGCCTGAAATTTTACTCCAGGAATAACCAGTAATTGTTCCATCTGTATCTGTTCCACCACCGGTAAGCGAAACACTATTGGTTGGCAATGTGATCACTTTATTTGTGCCGGCATTTGCTGAAGGGGGCAGGTTAACCCCAGAATTTACGATAACCTGAACAATATCAGAATCTGTAGCACCATCATTATCAGTTACAGTTAATTGAAATTGGTAGGTACCCTGAACCAGGTTACTGATTGAAGTGGTAGCTGAAGATGGAGATACAATTGTAAATGTAGCAGGCCCTGAAATTTTACTCCAAGTATAAGCCGTAATAGTTCCATCTGCATCTGTTCCACTGCCGGTAAGGGAAATAATATTGGTTGGCAGTGTAATTGCTTTGTCTGACCCGGCATTAGCAGCAGGGGGTTGGTTAATAAGACCGGACCCAGCATCTACAGAAACCTGAACAAAATCCGATGCGGTTGTTCCATCATTATCAGATACAGTTAACTGAAATTGATATGTTCCCTGAACCAGGTTGTTTATAGTAGTAGCACCTGAGGCAGGAGATGCTATTGTGTACGTACCCGGTCCTGATACCTTCGTCCATGAATAGCTGACAATACTGCCATCTATGTCAATTCCACTACCCGCCAGTGATACATTGTTAGCCGGTAAAGTGATCACTTTATCAGCTCCAGCATTGGAAATAGGCACCTCGTTGTATACTGGGGTTACAAGTTGTCCATTGGAGGTGTAAACAGTTACCGTTACATTGTCGGTGACGAATACACCGCTGTCATCAGTTACTTTTAGTTGAAATACATAAACTCCCATTACCAAATTGCTTAGTGTTGTTCCGGACAAATTCGGGGTTCCCATATAATAAGAGGAAGGGCCTGATAATTTTGACCATAGAAAAGTGACCGGCCCTTCCAGGTCTGATCCTGACCCGCTCACGATTGCAGTATTTGTTGGTGAAATCACAGATTTATCGGGCCCTGCATTCACGACTGGGATCTGATTTAACGTACCGCGGTTTACCGTTATTTTCACTGTATCTTTTTTAACAGCATAACCATTATCGGTAACCGTTAATTCAAACAGATATATGCCCATTGCGAGGTTGTATATAATTGTGGTGGCAGCGCCCGGCGAAGCTATCACGCCAAGTGTTGGGCCTGATACCTTACTCCACGAATATCCCAGGATAGTGCCGTCCGGATCTGAGGCAGTACCGTAAAGTGTAGTACTATTAGTAGGAAGAGTCATAGATTTATCGGCACCAGCAACAGCAACAGGTGATTTATTTGTGGTTGATAAATTCACTGATATCTTAATCGTATCCTTTGCAATGGCTCCCTTGTCATCTGTTACTGTTAGCTCAAACTCATAACTACCTGGCACCAGTGCACTTAGTAGTGTTGAAGCACTAGTTGGTAATGCGATCAAAAAATTGGTAGAGCCTGAAATTTTTGTCCACAAATAACTTACTATCGTTCCGTCCGGATCGGTTCCAGTACCGCTTAAAACAGTGCTTAAAGTTGGAAACACGATCGATTTATCTGTGCCTGCATTAGCAACTGGTGCTTCGTTAAGTCTTAAGACAGTTACCTGTGCCGTATCAATCGAAATAGCCCCCTGGTTATCAGTAGCCTTTAACTGGTACCGATGTACTCCTTCAGTTAAACCGGTAATATTTGTAGTAGCCGAAGAAGGTGTCCCAATATTTCCTCCTGTAGGGCCGGATATTTTTGTCCAGGCATAACTACTGATTGAACCTCCGGCATCTGTAGCGCTTCCGTTTAAGGTGGTATTGTTAGCAACCGGTAATGTAACCAGTTTATCATTTCCTGCATTAACTACTGGCGGTATATTCACACCCGGAAGCGTTAAGTAATCTTTATAAAATTTCAGGTCTTTAAGATCAATGATCGTTTGGTATACTGCTAAAGACGTATTGGTTGAAGTAAATACAACCCTTAAAGTTTTTGGAGTTTTCCAGTTTGCAGTTGGATCATAAATGGTGGTAGTAACGGGGGCATAATTATCATAGGTAAAACTTACCGCACCATCCACAATTTTCACTTCCCATGGATGCAGCTCCCTCATTGCATCTCTGATAGCATATTCATAACCCTGTGTGATTGCAACCTTATTGCCATATATGGTTGCTATAAAAGGAGATACCGAACGGTTCAACTCGGGATAAAATCTCGTTAATATTTTTCCATTCGCATCCAGTATATCAAAATACTGAGCGATACTATTTCCATTGGGCATATTGAAGAGGTAAGCAAGTTCGCCCGATATTTTCCATGAATAATTAATATTATTGGTTCCCAGGTCCCTGCTAATGGAATAATTCTGGGCAGTTGTTTTTACGAAATTGAGCAATATATCAGGGGAACCTGTCTGGTCAATTTTTAACCTTCCTGTGAAAGCAGTGAAGGCATTGCTGAACTTGTCCACTACCGAATTGGTTGTAGGATTTCTTGTCCAGCCTCCAACATTGTTGGGCATTATTGCATCAAAGGGCAGGTCTTTCATCAGGTCTATATATCCAACGCCGCCAGCATAAGTTGTTGGAGGAGCAAGTGGAATAATTTGCTCGCTAATTGAATTTAAGCCGGTTATTTTCCATCTATGTAAGCCAGCATGATCACTCTCATCTCCGTGGTATAGATAATAATCTCCATTCCCGGATTTAACTATGATTGGGCTCAATACATTTCCTGCCATCATTGCTGGCGACTCACCGGTTGTTTGGGAACGAGTGACACCAAACTGACCTACAGACAAACCATTGTCCCAATAATGATTAAACATGTTTGTTTGCCCGTTTTTCCAGAATTCGCCATGATAAGACGTGATAATGTTACGCTCAAATACATTTACGTTCCCACCTCCATAATCATTAACCAAATTTCCAACATCAAAATATCCCGGAGCAGGAAAATCGCCTGTATAATTCCTGTAAGTAGATTTTTCGGTTTGAAATAGCCAGTCACGCCCCCCTCTTGACATTACTCCCAAATGATAGCCGCTTGAATAAACGGGGCCAATATTGTTAGCATAAACCTTATGATTATAAAAGACTACTTTGTTGCTCGACGTTAAAACCTGTGTTCGGGGAAAACCACCCGGGCCACCAGTTGACGGCATATTAGAACTTGCCAGTATTTCCGGAACCGTACTCCACTGGGGATTATTTAAAGCATCAAACCCCAGGAGTGGAAATCTTTTAAGCACGCAACTTGAGCTGGATAGGGTACAATCCTGGATGGATCCATCATCACATAATATTTTGGTGGATTCCATTAATTTAGTACCGGTAAACCTCATGGGGCCATTTACCGGATATTCCACTACCTCCCAGTTGTAACCATTTAGTAATAAGCCATAAGTTCGCCCATTGCTCAGCGTAGTTTGATATTTTGGGGTTTTTAGGTAAGGAGTTGCAGGAATATTAGCACCCCAATTCCTAATCAACTTCCAGCCGGCACTTCCGGATAATGACTGCACAGCATAGTCTACTTCAAATTCCAGGTTATCAGAAAATACCCGGTTGATATTGTTTTTATCCACACCCGTATTATAGGTGGCACCTAACGATTGTATCCTGTCAATAAAAACCCTTCCGGAAGAATAATGCTGAGCCCTGTAATTTCCAGGATCTCCCACCCAAAATGAACCATCGGGCTGGTATGCTAAGAAATTAATTTCATCACTTCTAAGATCGTTAAAATAAAATTTGTTATCACTTACCGTTGGGTCGGTAAGATACCCACCCGGAATTCCTAAAGTGTAGCTTAATGCTCCGGTTGTGTTATTGTAAAACTTAACTTGCTGACTAGTACTATCATCTGCCACAGTTAATAAAGTTCCATCCGGCGAAACCTGTATTGCTGCCGGTTGAAGTATGCCGGCAATATTTAGTATAGCAGCAGATAAACTACCGCCTGTATCCACAGTATACTTTGCTAAGGTATTTACTCCGGTTACCATCCATAACTTATCTGTTTTATCTACACACAATGATTTGGGAGCAGTAAAAGTCAATGTTTTAATCAATTCCCCCGTAGTCTTATTCAACACCTGCAATTGATTGAGACCGGAACGTGCAACAAACAGATAGTTACCCGTTTTCTGAACTGCCAATCCCGAAATATGTGAATTGGCCTGGTTCACTACACTGATCGCTTTTGCGTAAGTTTTACCATAGGTAACGCTGTAGGATTTTCCTTTTGAAAAAGATACATCCGTATCATCAGCAACCCTTGAGCCAAACACAAAGCTGTTTGTATTTGCATTGGCATCATAGGCGCCCCAATACACATTAATATCATCAGTTGCCACATAGTTTATATCGCCTGGCTGTGGTGAGTTAACAAAATCTATTTTCGTTTGGGGATCATTAATGGCGAATTTGGCCAGGCTTGGGGCACCTTCCGCATACCCCCTGCAATAATATCCATACCCATTTGTTATAACAAGTCCCAACATACAATGATAGTAACCTCTATGTACGCCGCTACCGGTTTGCATTTTTGAAGTATTACCCAATACACCCTGCCATTGGTAATTAACATTGCTGGACATGATCTTTACTGAATAAGGAATAGTATTATCGATAATACTTACACCATAATCATTCTTACCGTCCCATGATTTGGTGTAAGTACCGGCAGGGTAGTCTACATTATTCCATAAAGTTCTTATAAGAATAGAGTCATCCTTAAAAACCCCGGCACTAGTCGTGGTTGTAGATGGAATTGTAAACGTAAATTTTCCGTCCTGCGCAAAAGAGTTCAAGGAAATGAATAATACCCATAAGATGTTGGAAAAAAAAATTAGGTTCTTCATAGTAATTAATTATTTCAATTATTTGGATAAAACTTTTTAATTATAGCTTATATTAGGCTTTAAGCCTTTAATTAGTGATGATACATTTTGATTTAAAACAAACCTTTACTAGCCTGCACTTTTAATGTAGGTAAGCAGGGGCTCATGAGGCAACGACTTAATAAAAAATCATTTTATTGATTTCTTATTGTGTTTGCAAGCATTCATTAAAATTTAGATTAGTTTTTAAACCAGCGTACAGAAGAAGGAACGTGAAATAACTTTTTAGCATTAACAATATCGGAGCAAAATAGATTTAAAATTTACTTTATAATATCATTAAATCCGGGGGGAGCTATAACAGTTATGCCTTGTTTTGATAAACATTTTATAAGGGTATGTATTTTATCTTGCAGTCAGTAAGTAATAATGTGAAACCATACCTTTCAAACCTTTTGTGAAACAAAGGTATAAGAGGATGTAATTTAAAAAATAGATCCATGTAGCTATGGGTAGAAAGGATTAAAGGATTATTAATCATTTTAAAAGTATTGGAATTTGAAGAGATAATTGAACAAAAAGTATTAATTAGACTGTCAAAAATTTTTGAGATTTTTGCAAAAACTATGCCGTTTTAACAAAATATATATTATGTTTTCCACATTATTTCTATTTTACATTTATAGTTCAGGCATTAATTTAACTATCGCAAGGGGTCATATAACCCAATATTCTTCTCATTTCTTTGCACTCACCTGATCATTTTTTATGAAACCCTTTATTGCCTGTGATGATTTTTCGTTTATTACTTAAACCCACTTCACTTCCATTTATTCAATACTCACCAAACCTACTTATCTGGTTAATTTGGATAAATGCTTTATTGTAAATTGAAAATTTGCTAAAATATATTCCACTGAATAAGACTAATTTTTTGCTAATTACAATGTAGATAAAGTTCCACATAGGTATGCCGTACAAGTGAGTGACACAACGATGTTGCCCATTGCTTCACAGGTTGGGCAATAAAAAAATTGCTGGATAAAAGTGCGAAAAAGTGAAGTGAAATAATATCCAAAAGTTTGGTAAAAATAAAAAAAGGCTGACATGTGATTGCCAACCTTTTTTACTCTGATAAAACCCCTTTGCTGGATTACTTAATGGCTTTTCAATATTTTATAAGTGATGTTCTTACCATCATCAAAACGAACGGTCACAAAATAATAAGCCTCACTTAAATCAGCCATATCTAACTTATATATCGTGTTATTGGTTATAGTAACGAACTCGTTGTATTTAACCTGCATCCCTAAAACATTTACTACAGATACAGATAATTTTGTATTGAGGCTGGTAGTAGTAATACTCAAGCTGGCTATATCTTTTACAGGGTTAGGATAAATTTTAACCTCGTTTGCTGGATAATTAGTTAACCTGGGACTTGATACTGTAATTTTCATAGTGTCTTTAGCAGAAGTACCCATATTGTCTGTTACTGTAAGTTCCAATTCATAAATGCCCTGAAATAATTTCTCAATTTTTGTTTGCCCCTGATTAGGATTAACAATATTATATCCCAGCGGCCCCTTTACCACAGTCCAATTGTATGAAATTATTGTACCATTAGCATCGGTGCCTGAGCCATTTAATGAAACAGTATTTAATGGTAATACAATGTCTATATCACTGCCTGCATCAGCTACCGGTGCCATATTGGGTGCTACATTAACTGTTACTTTTACTGTGTCTTTTGAAACTGCACCATTATTATCTGTTACCGATAACTGATACTGGTAAATGCCCTGTACCAAATTATTTATAGCTGTGGTTCCTGAATTGGAGGATGCAATACTTCCTGAAGCAGGACCTGTTATCTTAACCCATATATATCCAGCAATAGTGCCATCGGGATCTGTTCCCATTCCGGTTAAAGTAGTTTTATTGGTGGGTAGAGTAATCACCTTATCTATACCTGCATTAGCGACCGGTGCCTGGTTAGGCGCTACATTTACTGTTACTTTTACAGTATCTCTTGAAATTGCTCCTTGATTGTCTGTTACCGTTAACTGATACTGGTAAATACCCTGTACCAAATTATTGATAGCTGTGGTCCCTGAATTGGGGGATGCAATACTTCCTGAGACAGGGCCTGTTATCTTAACCCATATATATCCAGCAATGGTGCCATCCGGGTCTGTTCCCATTCCGGTTAAAGTAGTTTTATTGGTGGGTAGAATAATCACCTTATCTATACCCGCATTAGCTACCGGTACCTGGTTAGGCGCTACATTTACTGTTACTTTTACAGTATCTTTTGAAATTGCTCCTTGATTATCTGTTATCGTCAACTGATATTGATAAATACCCTGCACCAAATTACTTATAGTGGTATTTGCTAAATTTTGCGAACCAATTGTTCCTGCTGCAGGTCCGGATATTTTAAGCCATTTAAAGCTGCTGATCGTTCCGTCTATATCTGTTCCACTACCGGCTAAAGTGGTGGTATTTGTTGGCAATGTTATCACCTTATCTGATCCGGCATTTGCTACCGGCGGCTGGTTTGGCGCTGCATTCACTGTAACTTGTATTATATCCCTTGAAATTGCCCCATCATCATCTGTTACTGTTAGTTGAAACTGATAGATACCCTGCACTAAATTATTGATTGATGTACTTGCATTGTTTGCTAATAATATTACACCCGCAATGGGGCCCGAAATTTTCACCCATGAATAACCTGCAATTGAACCGTCCGGATCTGTGCCGCTTCCACTCAATGTTGTACTATTTGTTGGTAAGATAATTAACTGGTTGTTACCTGCATTTGATACTGGAGCCTGATTTTGCGCTGCATTCACCGTTATCTCGACAGTATCTTTTGAAACCGCGCCATTATTATCTTTAACAGTTAATTCATAATTATATACACCTTGCACCAAATTGTTAATAGAAGTGACAGTTAAATTTGGCGATGAAATAATGCCTGTTGCAGGGCCGGAGATTTTTACCCAGGCGTAACTTATGACAATACCATCCACGTCTGTTCCAGTTCCATTTAATGTAGTATTACTAACTGGCAGGCTGATGGACTGATCGCTTCCTGCATCTGCAAGTGGAGCCTGATTAGGTGCTGCATTGACAGTTACCTGTACCGTATCTTTTGCAATAGCCCCACCATCGTCCTTTATTGTTAACTCATATTGATATATACCCTGTACCAGGTTATTTATTGATGTAATACCCGCATTTGGTGTTGCAATGTTTCCTGAGGAGGGCCCTGATATTTTTATCCACGAGTAACTTGTGACGATGCCATCTACATCTGTACCGTTACCAATTAAAGTAGTATTATTTATAGGTAAAATTATCACTTTACTTATTCCTGCATTAGCCACAGGTGTCTGGTTGGGGGCTGCATTTACTGTTATTTTTACAGTATCTTTTGAAATAGCACCATTATTATCTGTTACAGTAAATTCATATTGGTTTATACCTTGTATCAAATTATTAACCGTTGTAGAACCTGAATTTGGTAATGCAATTGTTCCCAATGCATTGCCGGAAATTTTTAACCATTTATAATTAATAATTGTCCCATCTATATCTGTTCCAATACCGGTTAACATAGTAGTATTTGAAGGCAATGTAATCACCTTATCTGTTCCTGCATTAGCTACGGGTGCCTGGTTAGGACCTGCATTTACTATTACCTGTACTATGTTTTTCGCAATTGCCCCATCATCGTCTGTTACGGTTAATTCAAACCTATAAATACCCTGCACCAAATTATCAACAGAGGTAGAAGCAGTATTTGGTGATACTATGAAACCAGTAGCAGGACCTGAAAGTTTAACCCATGAATAACTAACTATTGTACCATCCGCATCGGTTCCAATACCATTTAGTATGGTATTACGGGTTGGTAAAGTAACTACCTGATTGCCCCCTGCATTTGCTATAGGGGCCTGGTTAAGCGCATCATTAACTGTAACCTGTACTGAATCTTTTGAAACTGATCCGTCATCATCCGCAACAGATAATTCAAATTCATACAGTCCCTGTACGAGGCTGCTGATGCCTGTGGCCGAAGTCGTTGGTGATGCGATCATACCAGCGGAAGGGCCAGAAATTTGTTTCCAGGTATAACTGGCTATTGTACCATCTGCATCAGTTCCACTACCAGTTAAACTACTACTATTAATAGGTAAAGTGATCATTTTATCTGATCCGGCATTAGCTACAGGTGCCTGGTTTGGTGCGGCATTTACTATAACCTTTACTGTATCTCTTGAAATTGATCCGTCATCATCTGTTACGGTTAATTCATATTCATACATGCCTTGCACCAAACTATTAACAACTGTAGCAGATGTATTTAATGATACCATAGTACCTATTGCAGGGCCCTGAATTTTTACCCAGGCATAAGTTGTTATAATACCGTCTGCATCTGTTGCAGTACCGGTTAGGGTTGTACTATTTGACGGCAGTGTAACAAACTGGTCAATACCAGCATATACTTGTGGTGCCTGATTAGGTGCGGCAATGACTGTAATTTGAATAGTATCTTTTGAAATTGCTCCGTCATTATCTGTAACAGTTAATTCATATTCATAAACTCCTTGTACCAAATTGCTGATTGAAGTAACCCCTGCATTTGGCAATGCAATAATGCCTGAAGCCGGGCCGGAAATTTTCGCCCATATAAGACTGACAATTGTACCGTCCGCATCTGTTCCAATACCATTCAAAGAAGTATTATTAGTTGGTAATATAATAGCCTGATCTATTCCAGCATTTGCTATAGGCAACTGATTAGGAGTTGCAATCACTGTTATTTGTACAGTATCTCTTGTTGTTGCCCCATTGTTGTCTTTTACAGTAAGTTGATAAAAATATATTCCCTGTACCAAATTACTTATATTGGTACTTGCAGTATTGGGTGATGTAATAGTGCCAGGGATACCTACAAGTTTTGTCCATAAATAACTGCTGATTGTTCCATCTGCATCTGACCCTATCCCGTTTAATACAGTATTGTTTACTGGTAAACTAATAGCCTGATCCTGACCTGCATCAGCCACAGGTAATAGATTTGGAGCTGCATTAACTATTACCTGAACAATTCCCTTTGCAATAGCGCCGTCATCATCCGTAACTGTTAATTCAAATTTATAAATTCCCTGTATTAAATTATTTACAGAAGTAATAGCAGCATTTTGTGATACTATTATACCTGAAGCAGGGCCTGAAATCTTAACCCATGAATAACTAATAATTATACCATCTGTGTCTGATCCAATACCAGTTAAGCTGGTAGTATTTGTGGGGAGGGTGATAACTATATTGACCCCGGCATTAACTACAGGTGCCTGGTTAAGTGCATCATTTACTATAACCTGTACGGTATCTTTTGAAACTGACCCATCATTATCAGTTATCGTTAATTCAAATTCATATAAGCCTTGCACCAAATTATTGATATCTGTAGCAGGTAAATCAGGCGATACAATTATACCCATTGCCGGGCCAGAAATTTTTGTCCATACAAAACCAGTAATTGTGCCATCAGCATCTGTACCACTTCCAGCCAGCATTGCACTATTTACTGGCAAAGTGATTACTGAATTTGTTCCGGCATTAGCCACAGGAGCAAGGTTTGGAGCGACATTCACGATTATCTGTATTGTATCCTGTGAAACTGCCCAATCATCGTCCCTAACACTTAATTCAAATTTATATACCCCTTGTACCAAATTATTGATAACTGTTGTAGCTGAATTAGGCGATGCAATAGAGCTTAAACCAGGGCCTGAAATTTTTATCCACGTATAATTTGCAATTATGCCGTCAACATCTGTTCCACTACCGGATAAGGTTGCACTATTTGTTGGTAATGTAATTGACTGGTCTAAACCTGCATCCGCTACCGGAACCTGATTTACAGCAAAATTTACTGTTACCTGGATGGTATCAGTTGATTTAGCTCCGTCATCATCTGTTACAGTTAACTCAAATTTATATACCCCTTGTATCAAATTATTTACCGCTGTGGTAGCAGAAGTAGG
>JANMVB010000575.1:0-2515 GCA_031392305.1 Ferruginibacter sp. | reverse complement strand
GTTTGAAAAGCCAGTGTGAGCAAGGCTATTAATACCATTGCTGTGCCGCCGGCAAAAAATACCCACCAGCTAATATCCGTGCGATAGGCAAAATTTTGCAACCATTTGTACATGCCAAAACCTGCTACCGGTGCAGCAATTACAAACGCTATCAGCACCAGTAAAACAAAGTCTTTGGATATCATGGAAACAATTTGTGCAATGGAAGCACCCAATACTTTTCGTACACCAAGTTCTTTGGTGCGTTGTGTGGTTGTGTAGATAACCAACCCCAATAAACCAAGGCAACTGATAAATATGGCAAGCCCGGTGGCCCAAATTAACAGGCCCGAAATATGTTGCTCTGCCTCGTAATATTTTGCAAGGTCTTCATCAAAAAAACTGTATTCAAAATCATCCGCCGGATACACTTCCTTCCAGGATTTTTCTATTTTGCTGATGGCATTTTTCCAGGTGGTGCCTGCTGCATTTTGGGGTTGCAAGGCAATGTTGATGGTACGGGAAGGATTATCCCACGCTGCAATAACCAATGGCTTTATTGGCTCGTGTAACGATTTTTGATGGAAGTCGGACACTACACCAGCTATGGAAATTTGTTTACTGCTCCATTCAATTTTTTTGCCAATGGCATCCTGCGGATGTTGAAAGCCCAATACCTTCGAATAGGTTTCATTCACCAGGAATTGTTTTACCGTATCAGTTTGTTCAAAATTAGTACCCGCCAGTAATTTAAGGCGGTATAATTTTATATAATTTGTATCCGCATATTTTTGTTGCACATCTGTTTCTATTTCTTTTTTTCCATCTTTATATTTCATAATACTGCTCCACGTGTCGCCGGACGAAGGCGGATTACTACTCAGGCTGATCATCGAAATTTCAGGTATCGTTCTCAACTTATCCATCAAAGCAAAGCGGTGGCTGCGTGCCGTATCGTAGTAATTGGTAGTTACGTAAAGGATGGCATCTTTCTTAAAACCAAGGTCCCGGTTTATTGAATAATTTATTTGCTTGCTAACAAGTATGGCGGCCATAATAAAAACCTGTGCAATTACAAATTGCGAAACCGTTAACGACTTTCGCAGCCAGGCGTTACGGGTTTTTCCGGTGTTTGAAAAAGCCTGGTTTTTTAATACCAATACAGGTTTATAAGATGAAAGAAAAATGGCAGGATACAAGCCGGCCAATAACGTAACACAAACCATCAGCACAATTAAAAAAATATTGATGCCCGGGTTTGCTGTTAAACTAAAATGCAAATCTTTAGGAATAAATCCGGAGAAAGCTTTAAGTAACAATGGCGTTAAAGCAATTGAAATAATGGTGGCCGCAAAGGTGAGCAAAAAAGTTTCGCTAAAGAATTGAAATATTAATTGCTGCCGGGTGCTGCCCATTGTTTTGCGTATGCCAATTTCTTTGGCCCGTTGTGCTGCATTGGAGGTAGTTAAATTTATAAAATTGATGCAGCCGAGTAACAATAAAAACAACGCCACGGCTAGCAGGCCATATAACGTTGGCTTGTGTGCCTGTGGCACATTGTAGGTGCCGTAATCTGCATTAAAATGAAGATCGCTTAATGGTTGCAGGGTAAGCCACGATTTGCTATTATCCCCGGGTTCACGCTTATCATTTTTTACATACAATTCGGTCAGTTGTTTTTCAAACCTTTTAACCGGAGTACCTGTAGCCAGCTTTACAATTAATTGTTGGGCGCCGTTTGTATTATTCCAGTTATCCCAACTTTGTGGTTTTAATGAAGTGCTTTCAAGTGTTGTGTATGCAATAAAAGTTTTAAACCCAAAATCCGTATGTTGTTTTATATCTTTTACTACACCGGTAATGGTTGCTGCCACCGTATCATTAAAATATATTTGTTTACCTACAATTTGTGTAGCAGTAAGCAATGGAAAATAAAGTTTTGCATTAGATTCGGTTAGTACCGTTTGATAAGGTTTATTAAACGAAGTGCCCGGTGAACCTGCCAGCCAGGTATAACCGATCAGTTTAAAATAATTACTATCTGCAAAAACAATCGCTTCCGGCTTTTTAAATACGATTGGCTCTTTGCCATCGCCAGCCGGTATCATCACCTTTGCATCACTATTCCAGGTTCTGAATGAAACCGCCGCATCCAGCCCGGTTAATTCTTTGCGCACTGCGGCACCTAACGGATCAGCAACACCTGAATTGCGGTACATCTCCCCCGAAAAACTAAAGTTGGACACAACCCTGTAAATGCGGTCGCCATCCTTTTCAAACTTATCAAAAGTAAAATGATAATTAACCAGCAACCATATTACCAGCGAAGCACTGATACCAATTGCCAGGCCCAGTATATTGATAAAAGAGAACACCTTATTTTTAATGAGTGTCCTAATGGCGATGGTGAAATAATTCTTTATCATTGATTTCGGTTTTGTGTTTTGTGTTTTCTGTTTTCAGTTTTCAGTTTTCAGTTTTCAGTTTTCAGTTTTTTGTTTTCGGTTACGGGTTATAGGTTTGTGTTTTGTGTTTT
>JANMVB010000551.1:0-3252 GCA_031392305.1 Ferruginibacter sp. | reverse complement strand
GAGCCAGTTGGATAAGCAGATGCCGGCAATTGAAGAGCAATTGAAAGGCAAGGATATCGGGATGAATGATGGTAAACCCCCGGCAGTAATTTCAGCACCGGTTAAAAATACCTTTAATGAATTGCTCACAAAAAGATTGATAGAAGCCATTAAACCATACAACAAAAAAGCAACTGATTTTTTAACAGCCAATACAGGGTGGGAAACAAACGCAGACCTGGCCCCTACTGCCAAGCGAATTATTATTTCCGGTTATGTTGGTGTGTTGGGTATGCAGTTGCGCAAGCTGATGTCGATCGGTGAAGAAAATTTTTCGGAAGATAAGATGAAAAGATATCTCGAAAATTGTCAGCTTACGGCTAAGAGGGCATTGCAACTTATTTGTTATGCGCTGATGTCGAAATTGTGGGACCATCAACAAAATGATACTGTAAAACTTTCACCATCCCAGGCAAACCCCCTTGTAAAATTTTTTAAGAATGCGGCTGAAGATAGCCTCACCGGTTTTGCTGAGCTGTTGAAAACACTGACTGATATTTTTACAGAAAACAAGTTAGATCTACCCTTTCCCCAATTAAAAGAATTTGAACCAAACCTGCAGGCAGGGAGCCCTTTCATGGATGCATGTACAAAGCTGTTTGCTGTTTGTGATTTGCTGAAAAATGCTACTTATACCACAACTGATTGCAGTGAGGCAGAAACAAACCTGGCGGTAGTTTTAGAAAACCTGAATTTCCTTGCAGAATACAAAATGATCTCCATGAAAGACATTGGTTACAACCAGCAACGAAATGATAAAGAAGGCCTTTACCTGCATAACTATATATTACTGGAAGGCGACAGCCAGGCCAACAATAATAACCAGGGAAGGGTAAGAAAAGAAAACTCACCGGTGATTTCTTATGCGGTGTTGCTTTGTAAAGAAAACATCAGGCAAAACATAAACCTGGTGCCTTTCATCATCGATTATAATGAGCTCGGGCTTGCTGGTGGCTCAAAAATTTGTTTAATTCTTTTTGCAATACTTATGATGACCTGAACCTGAACTATAGCTTTATAGAAGATAACAGTAAAGTAACTATCAGAAAATCGAAGAACCCGAAGCCGGATGATAAAGACATACAGGCGATGAATAAATGGCTGGCAAATACTGATAACAGGAAGGACATGAATTTCGACAATGTGTTTAACCTGTTTAATGAAGCGAAAAAGACATTGGCAGGGTTGGAGGAAGAAACTACTGAAGACTCATTTTAGAAGAAATATTTTAGGATTAGACATTTAATTCGCAAAAGTATCCTGTTACGGCCTCGAATAAAAAGTGCTAGAAAATTTCAACATAAGCCGTAAAGAAATCAAGGTTGTTTGAGCCGGGCAGATACTTCAAAGTATTTTACTACTTGCGGCGAGTTCCTTGATTTTAGGCTAATGTTGAAATTTTCACCTGTCCCGACGAACGAAGTGGAATTCGGGAGCCTTTTTATTCGCTGCCTTGATTTTTTTTGTTTCTTTTTTTATCAAGAAAAAAAAGAAAATGAAGTCTAACAAAATGAATAATGGATCTGCATAATAATTGCCTGATCCTATAAATCTTTACTTGCATAAAAACCTGCTCAGCATGAAAAAATATCCCTTTAAATTTCTGGATTCCTACAACAGGGAAGACAGGGGTATTTTTTTTGGTCGTGATGAAGAAATAAATGCCTTGTACGAAATGGTTTTTCAGTCATCGGTTATGCTTGTGTATGGCGCTTCGGGAACCGGTAAAACAAGCCTGATCAATTGCGGGCTCGCCGGCAAATTTCAACCCCACGATTGGCTGGCCTTAATGATACGCAGGGGCAGTAATATAAATGACTCTTTAGAAAAAGCGTTGAATGATGCCGGTGGAAACCTTTCAACAGTGCAGGTTGAAACGGACTGGAATGATGAATGGTCGGATGAAGCAGGAAGTACCGTTGCCACATTAAGTCCTGTTGCAAGGTCCATTAAAGCCGTGTATCAAAAATCTTTCCGGCCTGTTTATTTGATATTTGACCAGTTTGAAGAACTTTTTATTATTGGCTCTGTAAAAGAACAGGAACGCTTTATTAAAACTGTTCAGGAAATACTACAGTCTGAACAACCGGTAAAGCTGATATTTTGCATACGGGAAGAATATCTCGGCTATTTGTTTGAATTTGAAAAGGCGGTGCCGCAACTGATGCGAAAAAAGTTACGCATAGAACCGATGAACCTTGAAAAAGTAAAAGAGGTGATTATTGGAGCAGCAGAATTTGAAGATTCCAATATCAGTTTGAAACCCGGTGAATCTGAGCAGATTGCAGAAACCATGTTTGAAAAGATAAAGGGTAAAGGGAAAACACTCACGATACAATTGCCCTTCCTGCAGGTTTTTTTGGATAAGTTTTACATGAAAATTACGGGGGATGAAAGCCGTGAAGCGGATGCAGAATTTTCTTTGCATAAGCTAAATGATATGGGAGAGATTGGTGATGTGCTGATTGATTTTCTTGAAGAACAGGTGGCGGGTATTTCAAAAAAACTAAAAGATAAGTATCCAACTTTAACGCCGGAAACAACCTGGAAAATAATATCACCTTTTTCAACACTTGAAGGAACTAAAGAACCCATCAAGAAAACTGACCTGTATGATTGTTTGCCCGACTATGATAAAGCAATGGTTGATGTTATAGTAGATGAATTTATCAACAGCCGCATCCTGCGTTACAATGAAGCAACGGATATGTTTGAAATAGCCCACGATTCCATTGCCAAACCCATTGCAGCAAAAAGAAGTGCGGAAGAAACCTCGTTGCTTGAAATTAAGCGGCTGATAGAAAGCCAGGTGGCAGTTAAGGAGGAGGCCAGGGAATATTTTACCGAAAAGCAGTTAATATTTATTGAGCCCTGCCTGCAAAAATTTAAAACCAGTGATGAAGAAAAAAACTGGATCAGCAAAAGCAGTGCATTTATCCATGCACAAAAAGAAGCAGCGAAAAGGAAACGGAGAAAACGGGGTATTATAGCCGGCAGTATTATATTGATCGTGTTTATTCTCCTTTCATTATACGCACGTGAAAAAACGCTGGAATCAAATCGTTTACAAAATATAGACTTTGCCCGAAAGTTATTGATCGTATCCAACAACGCAAAACTTAATGGAGATTTCCAGGGGGCTGCTTTAATTTCAAGAGCAGCTTACCTGTTTTATAAAGACAATGATGGTAAAGACTTTAATAACTTTTACCT
>JANMVB010000527.1:0-2022 GCA_031392305.1 Ferruginibacter sp. | reverse complement strand
AGAGAACGAACATCATAAAATTGAAGCGATTTTTAAAGGGTTTGCAAAGGCAATAAAAATGGCAGCTAAAAGGGACATTAATAACAATGCTTTACCGAGTACGAAGGGGGTGCTGTAGTTTTTGGTTGATAGTTCATGGTTGATAGTTGATGGGTAATACATGCCTTTTTGCAATTTTATACAACATACTATAAACCATGACCCATCAACTATGAGCTATTCAACTATGAACCATCAACCACGATCCATGAACAATTAGACTTCGCAACGGATAAAAAAGTGAATAAATTTTTTGTCCAGGCTGTGAAGCAATGTGGCAGCATCGTTGCGTCGCCCTCTTGTACAGCAAACCAATTGGGATCTTTAATTGCGTTATAACCATTGTGAACTATGAAGCAAACAACTTAAACGATCAACAAACAACAAACAACAATCAACAATCAACGACCAACGACCAACCAACCATGATTGCAATAATAAAATACAACGCCGGTAATGTGCAAAGTGTGCAATATGCTTTGCAGCGCCTTGGTGTGGAATCGGTAGTTACTGATGATGAATCAATGATACGGGCTGCTGATAAAGTAATTTTTCCGGGAGTGGGCCATGCTGCACCGGCGATGGATTACCTTAAAAAAAGAGACCTCGATAAAATAATTATTTCTTTGCGGCAGCCGGTACTCGGTATTTGCCTGGGCTTGCAACTGATGTGCAAACATTCGGAGGAAGGAGATACGGAATGCCTCGGTATATTTGATGAGGAAGTAAAACTGTTTCAGTCAACTTCATTGAAAGTACCACAAATTGGGTGGAACAATTTGTACGACTACGGTTCGATACTGTTTAATGATTTGCCGGGAAATGATTTTGTGTATTCAGTGCATAGTTATTATGCAGCCTTAGGAAATGAAACCATTGCAAAAACAGATTATATATTGCCCTACAGCGCAGCGCTGGCAAAAGATAATTTTTATGCAGTTCAGTTTCACCCTGAAAAATCAGGGCTTGTTGGTGAAACAATTTTAAAAAATTTTATCAATATACCATGACCATCATCCCCGCCATCGACATCATCAATGGAAAATGCGTTCGCCTCACCAAAGGCGATTATGCCCAACAGGTAATCTATAATGATAACCCCGGAGAAGTGGCAAAACAGTTTGAAGCTGCCGGAATTGAGAGATTGCATATTGTAGATCTTGATGGTGCAAAGGCAGGGAAGATCATCAATATAAAAGTGCTGGAACAAATAGCTGCGGAAACTGGTTTGGTAATAGATTTTGGCGGAGGCGTAAAAACTATTACCGACGTTGGCAATATATTCAGTGCAGGTGCAGCAATGGTTACCATTGGCAGCCTTGCTGTAAAGCATCCTGAAATACTGGAAGAATGGCTGATGGAATTTGGCACCCAACGATTTTTAGTAGGTGCCGATGTATTGGATGGAAAAATAAAAATAAGCGGTTGGCTCGAAGATGGAGGAATTAATATTTTTGAATTTATCGGCAAGATGCTTGGACTGGGTGTAACAAATATTTTTTGTACCGACATCTCAAAGGATGGTGTAATGGAAGGGCCTTCTATTGAACTTTACCAACAAATAATGGAAGAACATCCCGAAGTAAATTTAATTGCCAGTGGCGGTGTAAGCAATATCAATGATGTATTAAGGCTGAAGGAAATCGGTTGCCGGGGTGCAATTATTGGTAAAGCAATTTATGAAGGCAAGGTAACACTGGAAGAACTAATGAAAATAAAACAGGTAATATAAAATTTATGAACGAGGCTGATTTTATACAACAGGTTCCCAATCATCAACACTCAATGGATATACAGCGTGGCCTTACCAAAAGAATTATTCCATGCCTGGATATTAAAGACGGCAGAACAGTAAAGGGTATCAATTTCGAATCAATACGTGATGCTGGTGACCCTGTTGAGCTGGCAGTATTATACTCAGCACAAGGTGCTGATGAATTGGTTTTTTTGGATATTACTGCCACAGTAGAAAAGAGAAAAACG
>JANMVB010000444.1:0-7739 GCA_031392305.1 Ferruginibacter sp. | reverse complement strand
TAGGAGGGTTTTAAAATACTTTTACATTATTATTTAGCCGTTATTTTATTACGCAATTAAAGCTGCCCAAAGATATCAACGTACAAGAGGGCGACGCAACGATGATGAAAATGGCTGTTGCTTTGCCCGGACAAAAAATGTATTTTTTACTGACTATTAAAATTTTAAAGTAACCGGCAAATACTTTGCTACCAGTTGCTGATAGTAAGGTTTTAGTTCGTCCCAGCTTTTTTGATTTGGATTTTTTGAGTACAGGTCGTAGGGATTAAAAAGGCTTACCCATTTAAACATTTCCTGATCGTGGGGGCTCATTAAATGATCGTAAGCATTCTCCCGGTGTTGCGCATAAAATGAATGATAGCGCAGCATGTACAAACCTTCTTCGGGCAAATAATCCTTCATGATATGATACACATATTCATCGTGGCCCCACGACATATCTACGTTATTAAGGCCACAGTTTTTTTCGTACACACCATATTTTGTGTTGTAAAGATTATTGCTAAAATCAGGATTTTCTTTAAAGAATTCGGGATACACAATTTTATCAGAATAAGCACAGCCCACCGGGAACGTATCGCCAACCACAGCCCATTGCGGCTCGCCGAAAAGACAGAGTACCTTACCCATATCATGCATCAGGCCTACCAAAACCATCCAGTCGGGATGGCCATCGTTTCTGATGGCTTCCGAAGTTTGCACCAGGTGTTGCATCTGGTCCAGGTCGGTATCGGGGTCGCTGTCATCAACCAGTTCATTTAAAAAATCGAAGGCACTCCACACTGGCATTTCCCTTTTATCAAACTGCAGAAAGTCAGCTTTTTTCTGCATCACAAAATCGTAGGTTTGGTAAGTGTGATTGAGGCGATAAAATTCTTTTACACCATCCCTTGCAGGGGCTTCGTAATTTCTAAATTCTTCGGCAGCTTTATCTTTATTAATGGCAGAAGGATCGGGGTAACGTTGCAGAATATCTTTTTCCCATTCATCTAAATTAGCAAGCGGGGCATTGCCCTGTGAGGGGGATGTTGATTGGTTGGCAGTCATAACAAGCAATTAAATAATGATAGAATTATTTACGACTGCTAAAGTGATAATTTTTACCCACAGCTTTAACTTTTTACTGATATTTATTTACTTAACCGGTTAAGTAAATAACCGATATTTGTTGCAATATGTTACACCAAAAAAGCAACGCATGGGCAACATAACTATTAAAATGTTGGCCAAAGAATTGAACCTTTCTACTGCTGCCATTTCCAAAGCTTTAAGGGATAGTTATGAAATAAGTGCCGGCACAAAACAGCGGGTGCAGGCGCTTGCAGCTAAGCTCAATTATATTCCAAACCCTTATGCCGGCAGCCTGCGCAAAAGAAAAAGTAAAACCATTGCAGTGGTGATACCGGAAGTGGCCGATAGCTTTTTTTCGCTTGCATTAAATGGTATTGAGGCGGTGGCCATTGAGAAAGGGTACCATGCCCTTATTTATTTAACGCATGAAAAAGCTGCCCGTGAAAAAGCCATTTTAAAAGATCTGCAAAGTGGGCGGGTAGATGGTGTACTGATGTCGGTAAGTGTAGAAACAGATACTACCCAACATATTTGTGAGCTGAGTAATAGCCAGGTGCCGCTGGTGTTTTTCGACAGGGTATGCGAAGAGATAGACACGGCCGGCATTACTACCAACGATTTCGAAAGCGGGTACAATGCCACCACTCATTTAATTGATTGTGGCTGTAAAGAAATTGTGTTGCTCTCCGTGTCTAAAAGCCTTTCCATAAGTAGCAAACGACTGGAAGGTTACCGGCAGGCGCTTACCGACCATGGCCTTAAAAATAAAATAACCAACACCATACTTTGCAGTGATGCTGCTGCCAAAAATTATACATTACTAACTACTATGATGCAGCGCAGGCAGCGGCCGGACGGTATTGTAGCCACGGTAGAAAAACTAACCACCACTATTTATGAAGTATGTGGGGCTTTAAAAATTAATATTCCTGCAGATGTAAAAGTCATTTGTTTTTCTAACCTGTCAACCGCTGCCATTTTAAATCCTTCGCTCACCACCATTACACAACCCGCCTTCGAAATGGGCAAGGCCGCTGCTACCATTTTATTTAAAGCGCTGGAGAAAAAGAACATTCACCTCGCCAAAGAAAGTATGGTAATACCCTCCACATTGATTGTAAGAAATTCAACAGTAGAAAAGACAAATATTTTTGTCCGGGCAAAGAAGTAGATATGGGCAGCATCGTTGTGTCACTCACTTGTACGGCATACCTGTGGGGAGCTTTGTAGGTGGGATGTGAAGGGGAGTGATTTACTTGATTTGTCTGAACTGTGATTTTTTTGATTTAGTGATTTTCTAAACAATAACAAGCAGCTAAATAATAAAACCCATTTACTTCCGCATTTGTATCCTCAACACATACATGTGAGCAGTTACAAACAGCGTTTTTTCGTCAGCAGAAAATGCGCAATTGGAAGTAAGTTGCGGAAATTTTATTTTGCCGAGCAGCTTGGCGGTTTTATCAAAGATCCATACTCCACCTGGTCCTGTTGCAAATATATTTCCCATTTTGTCTATCTTAAAACCATCGGGCATCCCTTTCTCTGTTTTAGCGGCTGAAGTAGCATCATAAAATATCCTTGCATTGATAAGACTGTCATTTGTACCAAAATCAAAGGCGTACCAAAATGGTTTTGCAGGGTCTGAATTTGCAACAATCAATGTTTTTTTATCGTTGGTAATTGCAATGCCATTGGGCCTGCTAACAGCATCTGTTAAAAGAATTACTTCCCGGGTAGTTTTTACTTTATACACTCCCTGGTAGGGTGTTTCTTTTAAAGGGTCATCCATATTTTTTTCAAGGCCGTAGGGTGGGTCAGTAAAAAACAGGTCGCCGCTATCGTTATACACAGCATCGTTGGGGCTATTGAATTTTTTTTGCTGATACGTGGCAGCGATAGTTTTAAAAACAGGTGCAGGATTATTTAACGGGGCATCCATCAAGGCAATTTGCCGGTTGCCGTGCTGGCATAAAACCAGTTTTCCGTTTTTATCCAGCAGTAATCCGTTAGAGCCTGTCTCACCACTGCGTGGTGTGGTACCGGTGTACCCGGAAGGTGTAAGGTAAATTTCTTGCCCTTTGGCTTCTGTCCATTTATATACACTGTTTGCAATTACATCTGAGAACAATAACATCTTTTCATCTTCAATCCACAACGGGCCTTCGCTCCATCCAAATCCTTCTGCAATCACTTCAATTCGGGCATCGGTGTCAATGATTGAATTTAAAGCGGTGTCCATAATTTCAATACTTCCTGTACTGGCTGTCTTGTTTGTGCAGGACATAAAAACCATTGTTGTAATAACGAAAAGAAAGCGGATCATACGACAAGTTTATGGTAAATGATGAAATGCTTTATGGTTTTATCTACCTTCTAATTCTTTTAGCCTGTTTTTTGCTTCTTCATATCCCGGATATAATTGCAGCGTTTTTTTATAAAACCTTATAGCTTCTTCTTTCAGGTTTAGTGCAAGGTAAATATTGCCTGTTGTTAACATTACTAAATCTTTGTCAGGAAACTCAGCAGCATTATTATCAGTTATTATTTTAGCATCGTCAAACCTTTTTAAGTTTAATAACTGCTCAGCAATAAAATTCATCGATATCCAGTCAATATAATAGTGTGCTGTGTCCGCCTTCATTTTTTTGTATTCTTCAACAGCCTTTATTGCTCCTATTTTGGAAATATATGTCTCCATCTTTTTGTGTACCGGCTGCTTTACACTAACCGGCATATTGTACAAAGCTTTAACCAGGTTTTTTGTTATCCCAAAAAAATCAGTGGGAGAACTGTTGCACAAAATAAGCGTAAGGCTGTTGGTGGCTGGTATGCGGAGCATAAAGGAAATGAATCCTTCAGTCATGCCTAAATGAAAATTAGCAGCAACACTGTCCGTAGCAGTATATTTAAAATTCTGATTAAACCAACCATACCCATATCTTCCGGGCCTTATACCGGGGCTTAGCATTTCATCCGTAAGTTGTTTATTTAATAAAGTATTATTTGATATGGCCTGGTGAAATTTAAAAAGATCTTCTACGGTTGAATAAAGATCACCGGTGCCCATGGTATTTGACTGGTCCCGAAAATCAGCACTTGAAAAACCTCCAAAACTATAATCATACCCCGTAGCCCTGTTGGGCACAATTTGCAGGTGTTGGTATGAGCCTGAATTATTCATTTGCAGTTTATCGAAAATATCCTGCTTCATTAACTGCGAATATGTTTTTCCTGTCACCCTTTCCATAATATATCCCAATGTAAAATAACCCCAACTGCTGTACGCATAACGGGAGCCCGGTTCAAATGCAAGTGCAGAGTCCATAAATACTTTTACATAATCCTCTCTTGTAAAATTTTGCCGGCTAATCCTGGGAAAAAAGTCTTTTATAATATCATAGTTGGGTATGCCGGAGGTATGGTTGAGTAATTGTTTTATGCTTATATTGGCAGCAGGTTTGGATCTAAATTCAGGCAAATAGTCGGACACAGTTTTATTTAAATCGATTAAACCTTTTTGCACCTGTATCAGCATCAGTGCAGCAGTTAACGGTTTAGATACAGAACCAAGCATAAACTTTGTATCTGTTTTGTTGGCAATATTCCATTCCCTGTTTGCTAAACCAAAAGCACCTTTATAAATAATTTTACCCTTTTCTGCAACTAAAACGGCACCATCAAACATATTATAGTTGTGATAAGTCTGCATAATGCCAGCAAGCTTCGCCGCTTTGTCTTGAGCAACCAGGGCAATGCTTAAAATATTGCAGAGAAGTAATATCGGGAGTCTCTTTATTGACATCGCTTTTATTGGGGAATTACTCCGGATGATGATAAGAACAACAGCCTGGATTTATTTGTTGATTGTAACCTGAAGTAGATGGTAACACAGATCAAGTATCAGCAGCTGCCACCATATTTTCAAACTTTATGTTAGCAGATGTCCATCTCGCAGGCAATAGTTATTTCATAATATTTTCAATTTTTTAAAGATTCTTCGGACTTGTTTTTATAAAAATCCCCTTGCCCTTTATTGCCCATTAAATAATATACATCACTAATGTTTTTATAAAATTTAAGTAAATCTTTATGTCCTTGTCCACGCTGTATAATTTTATTTTGTAAAGCTTTTTCAAAATATTCTAATGATGTCTTATAGTTTTTTTTATCCCGATACGCTCTTCCCAAATTTGTATAAGATTCAATAATCTCCACACTTGTATTGCCAAAAATACTGTCCCTGATTTTCATTGCTTTTAAATGAGCATCAATAGATTTTTCGTATTGCCTACTGTTTAAATAAACGTTTCCTATGTTACCGTAATTTGTTGCCACCTGGGCGTCATATTCTCCCAGTTTCAATAGTCGTATTGAAAGAGAGTTGTG
Source organism: Ferruginibacter sp. (assembly GCA_031392305.1). Lineage (GTDB taxonomy): Bacteria > Bacteroidota > Bacteroidia > Chitinophagales > Chitinophagaceae > Ferruginibacter. Next base: position 2,279 of record JANMVB010000444.1, on the reverse strand, counting down.
GTGGTATATTAAAGATTGTTCATAATTTTCTTCCGCATTATAAATTACTCCTAAACTAATGTAAGTTGTTGCAATTTCCAGGTTGTTGGTGTCAAGTGTAGCAAGGCCGGTTAATAAAGCTTTCTCCAAATAAGATTTTGCTTTTTCATATTTATCCTGCCTGGTAAGGATAATCCCTATTTGATTATATGCGTTTATGAATTTTTCAGTGCTCCCAAGTGCTTTAAATTCAAAAGATGCTTTTTCATAATAAATTATTGCACTGTCTGGTTTCAGGTTCTTTTTATAATCGTCTGCTAACAGAATATACTCTTCAGCAAAGGGGCCATTTTGTCCATTTACATTATTAATTGAAGCCATTAAAAATAATGCATAACCAATAATGTTTTTGTGCATTTGCGGATGATTAAAACTAAATTTAAGATAAATCTTACTTCCGGCAAAGTTTCCCACCGATTGCAGTTCCGACAGGGCATGTTGGCGTTATTCACCTACAGTTTGCGGATAAAGGCCACTTCCCGAAGATAATTTACTCACAGGCGTGGTGTTAAATTAATAAACACTGTTGCATTATTCTAATGCCGGAATATGCAATGGTTCAACCTACCCATTATTCATTTATAATTCAATCACCTGGTAAGTTGTATTTAAATTTACAAAGGCTTCTGCCAGTCTTTCTTTATGGGTGTCTGTAATAAATACCTGCCCATCATTTTCATTACAAACCCAGTTTAATAGATTCTGCATACGTTTATCATCCAGTTTTTCAAACACATCATCCAGCAGTAGGAGCGGCGCAAACCCTTTATTGATTTTTAATATTTCAAACTCAGCCAATTTTAATGCAAACAGCAAACTTTTGCGCTGCCCCTGCGAAGCAATATTTTTAAACACCTGACCATCCAATTGAATCAGCATATCATCTTTATGAATACCACCATTGGTGCGCTGCAACATAAAATCCTTTTCACGAAATTGGTTCAGTATTGCTTCAAAACTTTGGTTGTTTAACTGGCTTTCGTATTGCAGCATTACCACTTCGCCATTATTGGCAATCTGGTTATAAAATTTTTGCACCAATGGAATAAGCTGATCGTTCAGTTTCTTTCGCTGCAAAAAAATATGATTGCCTGGTTTTACCAGTTGTTCATCCAATACTTCCAACAGCGGCCAGTCTGTTTTTCCCTGCTCGGCAAAGCGTTTTAGCAAACTGTTACGTTGTTGTAAAACTTTAGTGTAAATGATTAGTTGCTGAAGGTAACCTGCGTCCACCTGGCTAAGCAGGGTATCAATAAAACGACGGCGATCTTCACTGCCACCGGTTATCAGTTGAATGTCATCCGGTGCAATCATCACACAAGGAAAGCGGCCAATATGTGAAGAGAATTTTTCATATACAATATCATTTAATAACAATTCCTTTTTTGCCGCACCCCGGTGGATACAAACCAGCTTTTCATCTTTGTTATCTTTTTTATACAATGCCTCCAACCTGAACCCTTCTTTATCAAACTGGATATTGTATGCATCTGATCTTGAAAAATAACTTTTTGTAAAGCAGAGGTAGTAGATAGCATCAAGTAGGTTGGTTTTACCCTTGCCGTTTAACCCACAAATGCCGGTAACTCTTTCTGAAAAAGAAAAACTGGAAAAGCTGTAATTTTTGAATTGTGTAATTATGATTTTTGTAAGCCTGAGCATGTGGCTGCAAGTTAGTAAAAAGAGGATTTGCTTTTTTGAAGGAGCGTTTATGGGAGATCAATCATTTCATTTTATTCATAAGTAAGTGATATAGACCCAAAAATGTAAATACTCTTTCACTTCGAAGCGCCGAAAGGAATGAAATTTAAAGAGCATTGCTCCCAAGATATACTGTACAAGAGTACACAAATAAGCCCAGCTGATGTTTCGATCATTACAACCATGGAAAACCTTTCTAATGCAATTCAGTGATTTTAAGACATCATTTTCTTTTTTTTCTTGATAAAAAAAAGAAACAAAAAAAATCAAGGCTGCATAAAAAAGGGCTAAAAATTTGAATACTTGTCTAAAATGAAATTAGTCACAGCTTTAGAATATACCCAAACATATGTGCGACTTACAGGCTAATAATAAAGCCAGGCATTTGTAACATCCATTTCATTTCTTAACGATAAGCATTCAAATTTTCTTAACGCATTTTTTATGAGGCCTTTGCTTAACTAGCTTATTTAAAAACATTTCTTTTTCAATATATACAACGTAAGAAAAGTTGCCCAATGATACCATGTACAAGAGTG
>JANMVB010000234.1:0-4457 GCA_031392305.1 Ferruginibacter sp. | reverse complement strand
AAAGAGTTTTTAAAGTATTGGACAATGACGATGTAACACCCCAACATGGAAAAGGTATGCAGCCTTCGGCGGTGCCCTTACTTACTGATATGAAAGGAAAAGTGGAGTTTAGCAATGTATGGTTTGCATACATTGATCAGCAATATATTTTAAAGAATATTTCCTTTAAAATAAAAGCTGGTGAAACGCTTGCTATTGTAGGTAACACAGGCAGCGGTAAAACGTCTATCATTAGTTTGCTAAACAGGCTGTACCATATTCAAAAGGGGCAAATAAAAATTGATGATGCAGATTTAGAGTCACTGGACCTTGTTTATCTCCGCAGCAAAATTTCGGTTGTATTGCAGGATGTTTTTTTGTTTAGCGGATCTGTGTATGATAACGTAACGCTCCGAAACAGCGATATTAAAAAGGAGCAGGTGGTAGAGGCAGCTAAACTGATTGGCATCCACGATTTTATTATGAAATTACCCGGCGGTTACGATTACAATGTAATGGAACGTGGCGCTACCCTTTCCCTTGGCCAGCGGCAGTTATTGAGTTTTGTAAGGGCATTATTATACAACCCGGCAATACTCATTTTAGACGAAGCCACCTCTTCTGTTGATACTGAAAGCGAACAACTTATTCAGCATGCCATTGATACGTTGATTGCAGGCCGCACTTCCATTGTTATTGCCCACAGGCTGAGTACCATTCGAAAAGCAGATAAAATTATGGTACTGGATAAAGGCGAAATTAAAGAGACCGGCTCACACGATGAATTGATAAAAAAGCGTGGTTATTATTATCAATTACACAAAATGCAATTTGAAAAACAAGTGAAAATAATGTAAAGAGTTTTGCTTTTATTAGCCCAAATATTTTAGTAAATTGCAGTATGGATTCTAATAAAAATAATGAAAGGGAAATAAGTCAGCAGGTTTTGCACGAAGACGATAGCAATGATGATTTGTGGAAAGCAGCTGAAAAGCGAAACATTATGGAATCTTTGAGCCTGAGTTATACAGAGCGCTTTAAGATTATGATGCGGCTGATGAGGATTGAGCACATGCTGTCCAGGGCAAAAATTACTCATAAAAAAATGCCTTAGCCTATATGGACTTAATGGATGAAAATCTGTTGAATTTCTGGAAATCACTTAATCATTTTGGGGTTAATTATATAATGGTTGGAGGGGTAGCGGTTAATCTTCATGGCTATTCAAGAACTACAAATGATATTGATATATGGATTAAAGATACCAGGGAAAACCGCGGCAAGTTAGGGCTTGCATTTGCTGAATTTGGTTACGATGATATCAATTTGGAAGACTTTCAATTTATCCCCGGCTGGACCGAATTTCACATAGGCGCTGGTATAAGGCTTGATGTATTAATTGATATGGTGGGTATTGAAGGTTATTCATTCGATGAATGTTTAAGCATTGCCTCCATAGCCGATATTGAAAATATCCCCGTTCCCTTTCTCCAGATAAACCAGCTTATCGCCAACAAAAAAGTAGTTAACCGTTCAAAAGATCAAATTGATGTAATGGAGCTGGAAAAAATTATACAACTGCGAAAAGAGATGGGATTAGATTAAGATTCTCACCAGCAAAGCCTCTTTTAAATTATCTGATTTTCATTAACCAAATAATCATTATTCTCCTATCTTTGCGCCAAATTTCAGGATCGATATGGCATCAAAGAGCATCAAATCATTACTGGTAGCGGTTTTTAGTACTATTCTGGTGGTATTTTCAGGCAATGTGATGGCACAGCATGAAGGGCCAAATGCAGGTGAAGCCCATCCCACAGAAAAGAAAGAAGGCTTTAATGCCAAAGAAGTAATATTTGAGCATATCATGGATGCCCATGAGTTTCACTTTGTAAATTATAAGGGTAGCGATGGTGCCGTTCACCCTGTCTCAATTCCCTTACCTGTAATATTATATTCCCCTCAAAAAGGATTTTCTTCATTTATGTCTTCAGCTTTTGAGCATGGCCATAAAGAAGTAGATGGGTATAAATTGGAAGAAGGCAAAATCATTCCTACCGAAGCAGGAGTAAAAGTATATGATCTGTCGCTTACCAGAAATGTTGTACAGATGATCCTTGCTTTAGCCTTGTTGGTGTGGTTAATGATAAGTGTTGCAAAAACTTACGGCAGTGGCCAGGGAGTAACCTCAGCACCAAAAGGCAAACAAAATCTGGTAGAAGTATTGGTAGCATTTGTAAGGGATGAAGTGGCAAAGCCAAATCTGCGTCATAAAGCAAATAAATACCTGCCTTACCTTCTCACCGTTTTCTTTTTCATTTTAATCAATAATATTATTGGGTTGGTGCCAGGCACTGCAAACGTTACCGGCAATATTGCCTTTACAATGGTGCTGGGTTTAATCTCGTTTATAGTAATAATGGCAAGTTCCAATTCACACTATTGGGGCCATATTTTCAATCCTCCAGGCGTGCCGGGTTTTGTAAAACCTATCCTGGTATTGGTTGAATTTTTAAGTGTGTTTATTAAGCCATTTGCTTTAATCATCAGGTTATTCGCCAATATGGTGGCCGGGCATATTATTATCATCTGTTTAATTTCACTCATTTTTATATTTGCGCAAATTAAGCCAGCATTAGGTTTTGCAGCATCACCGGTATCAATCGCCTTTACAGTATTCATTTATTTTATCGAAGTGTTGGTAGCGTTTTTACAGGCATTCATTTTTACGGTACTTACTGCAGTATTCATCGGTCAGGCTTTTGAAGGCGAGCATCATCCAGGCGATGATCATCATGCCTTGCCAGATGACGCAGTGGTCGTTTAACACGTATTTTTTTAACCAGTATAAATACACAATTATGAACTTTATTTTATTAGATGCAATTGCAAATGCAGGTGGCGCCGTAGGTGCAGGCCTTGCAGCTGTAGGAGCAGGTATCGGTATCGGGCAGATTGGTAAAGGCGCTGTAGAAGCCATTGCCCGTCAGCCGGAAGCCTCTAATGATATCCGTGCAAACATGATCCTTGCTGCCGCATTGGTAGAAGGAGCAGCACTGTTTGCCATCATTATCGGGTTTCTTGCAATGGTATTGTAGTAGCCGTTACAAAAACTATTACTGCATCCAATGTACAGGACGGAGGATGCAGTATTTTTAAAATTTATTGTTTTTTACAGGCATTTGTTTTTCATGGGGTCATCGTTGTGTCACTCCCTTGTACGTCATACCAATGTGGTACTTTTCCCACAAAATATCGACGGCTTACAAATTGTTTTTCAGTCTGTGGTTATACTATTTGAAGTTTACAGAAATTATTATTTTACATTTTTAATGTATAAAAAATGCAACTATTAACACCCGATTTAGGATTATTACTCTGGACATTATTAGCCTTTTTAATTGTGTTCTTTTTACTGAAGAAATTTGCATGGCCCGCCATCATTAAAGGCTTAAACGATCGTGAGCAAAATATTGCCACCTCAATTGCCACCGCCGAGAAAGTGAAATTAGAAATGGCGCAATTAAAAAATGATAATGAAGCACTTTTGGCAAAGGCCCGTGATGAAAGAGCAATACTTTTAAAAGAAGCCAAAGAAATAAAAGAAAAATTAATAAACGATGCAAGGGAAGATGCAAAGGCACAGGCAGCAAAAATTGTAGCCGATGCACAAATCACCATCAATAACCAGAAAATGGCTGCCCTCATTGATTTAAAAAACCAGGTAGGAAATTTAGTAATAGAAATAAGTGAAAAAATATTGCGCCGTGAAATGGCCAATAAAGCTGACCAGGAAAAGTTTATAAAAGAAATGGCTGAAGAAGCGAAACTCAATTAGGGCTATCCTATCCTGGTAAATGTTGAATTGTAAATATTTCTATTCACCATTGCCCATTCACCATTCACGTTTTCAATTTGTCAAATGAAAAATCCACGTTTAGCAAGCAGGTACGCAAAAAGCATCATCGATCTTGCCATTGAAAGAAACGAGCTGGAAACAGTATATGCAGATATGAACTTTATACTGCGTATCTGTAAATCTAACCCCGATTTTGTGGCATTGTTGCGTAGCCCAATCATAAAAGACAGTACAAAAGGAAAGATCATTGAATCAATTACTGGTGGGAGCATTGGCGTAGTTACGGCTGGTTTCATCCGGCTGCTGGTAGCTAAATCACGTGAAACCAACCTTCCTGAAATAGCTGCTTCCTTTGTGGATCAATACAATACTATAAAGAATATACACCGGGTAAAAATTACTACAGCCGTACCAATGAGCGATTCAGTAAAAGATGCAATTGTTGCAATTGTAAGGCAAACTTCCCCCTCACAAACATTGGAGCTGGAAACCCTGGTGGACGATGATTTAATCGGTGGATTTGTGCTGGAAACGGATGGAAAATTACTGGATGCCAGTATCCTTCGTGATTTAAAAGATGTAAAAAAGCAATTCCTTAATAATGATTACCTGCATAAAC
>JANMVB010000232.1:0-9321 GCA_031392305.1 Ferruginibacter sp. | reverse complement strand
TGAGGTTTATTTTTGGACAATAACAATTAATAACTGGCAGCATTTATTAAAGCCCGATAAGCATAGAAATTAGATTACATGCACTTAAGCCCAATGCACCCACATTGGCTTTTATGCACCAGCCCTGCTGATTACAGGTTTTCATCAGCCAAGTTCTATGAGGAAAATGTCGATCAGTTTGGGGTTACTTAAACATTTTGGAAAAGTATTCTAAAGCAGTGGTCGGTGAGGACACCGATCACGGAGACAAAGCAAAGTTTAAATATTGATTGCAGTAATATACAATATTGAAAATTATGAACTATCTACCAAACAGAAGATTTTATGACAGTTTATTAGTTGTAATGTTTATTTTGATCGCCTCAAATTCGTGTAATGACAAAAGCAGTAAAGCCGATTATCTAAATAGTTTGTGTACAACGTCTCACAATTCTAAGAGTGATTCAGTGAGAGAATATTGGGCCACTTATCTTAAGGGTTTACATGACTATATAGGCATCAAGAACATCAGTAATCCAACTGATACTTTTTTCTTCAGAATCGAATACAGAGACAACAAGTTTTACAAGATTTTTGAATATTCACTTTTTAATTTAATCCCATCACATAAGATCTACGTGTTTCCAATAGAGGAAGATCGATCAGGAACGGTGCTATTTGATAAAAATAAAGATGATCTTAAATATTATAGCAAATCGATAAATGCTTCAAAAGATGTAGATTTTTTTATTTCGTTAAAAGATAATAAAATATTGGAATTACCTTCAAGTGAACAAATTAAAGGATATCCGGCTTCCGATTATTCTCACGTATATTTAATAGAATACTCTTACAGGTGTAAGTATAGTGCTTTACTCTTCAAAAACCCATATGAAAATAGTAACAAATTTAAACAAGCCAAGTCGCTTAGTAATTTTTTGAATTTTTTAAAAGCGGAGTATAAATTTTAATCCAAGTTTTTGTTTCTTGTATAACTCATCAGGCGCAGAACTCCGTCCTGTGTCTTCTTCGTTACTAATTTTAGAATTTTAATAAAATCAGAACAATAAGCAAAACTTGCGATTTATTTATAACGCAATTAAAGCTCCCCATAAGTATGCGGTACAAGTGTGTGACACAACGATGCTGCCAAATGTACCGATGCTAGTTAAAAAAAATGTGATAGATTTTTGGAGAAAGAAAATCATCAAAAATATTCTTTAGCAAAGCAAGAAGCAGAAGCGTCAAAAAAACATTTTAAATTTTAAGATCGTTTTTCTGTAAAATTCAATAATATTACATCTCGTAATTTTTTCATCGCTTTATTGAATTTAAACCAACCAACGATTATGCCTGCCAATATTCAGAAACAACAATTGTTTGTAGCCAGTTGCCTTGCCCTTCTTGTAACTTCTCTTTCCTTCGGCATTCGTGCCGGTATCTTAGGCAACCTCGGTGTTGAATTTCAGTTAGACGGATCGCAGCTTGGTGCTATTGCCGCTACTGCCTTTTGGGGATTTCCCCTTGCTGTTATCATCGGTGGTTTTGTGGTTGATATTATAGGTATGAAAAAGCTGTTGGTAATGGCTTTTGTTTTTCACCTCATAGGTATCGTACTTACCATTTTTGCCGGTAAATTTTCCAGTCCCTACTGGGCCTTATTTATTTCCACACTTTGTATTGGTATTGCAAACGGATCAGTTGAAGCAGCCTGTAACCCCCTGGTTACTGCGCTTTATCCTAATGATAAAACCACCAAACTAAACCATTTTCATTTATGGTTTCCGGGTGGTATTGTAATAGGTACATTGATTGTTTTTTTACTTACAAAATTAGGGATAGGATGGCAGGTACAGGTTGGTTTAATGATTATACCAACGTTGATGTATGGTTACTTTTTTAGCAAACTCGATTTCCCAGTAACGGAAAGGGTATCCAGCGGGGTTTCATCTGCGGATATGTATAAATCGTTGCTCAACCCTTTGTTTGTTTGCATGATCATTTTAATGTTTGGTACTGCCATCACCGAATTGTTTACAGGTCAATGGATTGATGTATTGCTAAAAAGTATTTCAGAAAATGCCATCCTTATATTAACAATTACCACAGGTGTAATGGTGATAGGCCGTGCCTTTGCCGGGCCGGTGGTACATAGTTTGTCACCTACAGGTGTGTTGCTGATGTCTTCAATACTTGCAGCATTGGGCTTGTATATATTAGGTCACACCACAGGCAATATGCTATTTTTTGGTGCTGTAATATTTGGAATGGGGGTATGTTATTTTTGGCCAACCATGCTGGGCTTTGTATCAGAGAACTTACCAAAAACGGGTGCTGTAGGATTAAATCTTATGGGCGGCGCAGGTATGTTTGCAGTATCTGTTTATACTTACTTTATGGGTAGTTATTACGATAAATTGTTGCTGGATAAACTGCCCGCCGGTGCAGACCTTATTGCCTATAACGGTGCAGGTGCCACGCCGGAAATGGCCACTGCTTTAAACGAAGCAAAAAAATTAGCAGGTCCGGATATTATCAACACCACTTTTATTATTGCAATTTTTTTGATAGTAGCTTTTATCGGACTGTTCTTTTATATGCGTTCAAAAAAAGTAGTCAGGGCCCAATCTTATTCAAATTCAATAGTATAAAATAATTTAACTATGCCCGATCAACAAAACAGGCGCAATGCTATTAAAAATATGCTGGTTGGCACAGCAGCAATTGGATCAACAACTATGTTATCATCCTTTAATACCACAGAAGAAAAAAACGCAGCACCTTTTAAATTAAAAGGAAATATCAATCATTCGGTTTGCCAGTGGTGTTACAATTTTATATCTCTTGAAGAGCTGTGCAAAGCTGTTAAAGAAATTGGTTTTGGTGCAATAGACCTTATTGGGCCAAAAGATTGGCCAATGTTGCAGAAGTATGAGTTGTACAGTTCCATGTGTTATCATGGTGGCAAGGTTAGTTTAAACAATGGATTTAATAACAAAACTTTTCATGATCAATTGATTAAAGATTATGAAGAAGTAATTCCTTTGATGGTAAAAGCAGGTTACAAAAATGTAATTTGTTTTAGTGGAAACCGCAATGGAATGGATGATGAAACCGGGCTAAAGAATTGTGCGGAAGGGTTAAAGAGAATTTTACCGCTTGCTGAAAAAAATGGCATTACCATTCAAATGGAATTATTGAACAGTAAAATTGACCATAAAGATTATATGTGCGACAAATCGCATTGGGGCGTTGAACTTTGTAAAAGCATAGGGTCACCAAATTTTAAATTGCTGTATGATATTTACCACATGCAGATTGATGAAGGCGATGTGATACGCACTATTAAAGATAACCACCAATATTTTGGCCATTATCATACTGGTGGTGTACCCGGCAGGCATGAAATAGATGACCAGCAGGAGTTGTATTACCCTGCAATTATGAAAGCTATTGTGGCCACCGGGTATAAGGGTTTTGTTGCACAGGAATTTATACCGGCAAAGCAGGATAAATTAGCATCACTAAAAGATGCCGTTATGCTTTGCGATGTATAAATAAACCTGGGAAAATCAATATTGAATTAGAACAACAATGGTCTTGCTTTGTTTGTGATCCTTTACTTCGCAATAGATAAAAAGAGAATGAATTTTTTTTGTCCGGGCTGTGAAGCAATGAGCAACATCCTTGCATCGCCCTCTTGTACTGCATACCAATGGGGATCTTTAATTGCGTTTTTAATTAAAAAGGAAGTCCTTTTATTTGCTGATCCAACAAAATAAATTTCAATAATTATTGGTCGTACTATAAACATGTCAACCAATTTCATTAACCAATATTCTTAACTCAAATATTAACCAGAAAAATTTATAAAAATGGCAGAGAATACTTATGATGCGATTGTAATTGGTTCAGGAATCAGTGGAGGCTGGGCTGCAAAAGAGCTTACCGAACAAGGATTAAAAGTTATCATGCTTGAAAGGGGCAGGGAAGTTGAGCATGTAAAAGACTATGTAAATGCTAATAAAGATCCATGGGAATTTCCACATCGGGGAGGAAGGACCCAGCAGATGATTAATGATTATCCCGTATTAAAAAGGGATTATCCGTTGAATGAAACCAACCTTGACTTTTGGGTGAAAGATAGTGAGAGCCCATACACGGAAATAAAAAGATTTGACTGGTTCAGGGGTTATCATATGGGTGGCCGTTCATTAACGTGGGGCCGCCAGTGCTACCGATGGAGCGATTTGGATTTTGAAGCAAATGCAAAAGATGGCTTTGGTGTTGACTGGCCAATTCGTTATAAAGACATTGCTCCATGGTATGATTATGCAGAAAGGTTCGCCGGGGTTAACGGTAACAAAGACGGATTATCACAATTACCCGATGGCCAATTTATGCCTCCGATGGATATGAATATTGTAGAAAAGGATGTGGCTGCCCGGTTGACGGCGCATTATAAAAATGCACGTACCATGATCATTGGGCGCTCTGCAAATTTAACTTTGCCGCATAATGACAGAACCAATTGCCAGTATAGAAACAAATGCTGGCTGGGATGCCCTTTCGGTGCTTATTTCAGCACGCAATCGGCCACCATGCCTGCAGCTAAAAAAACAGGTAATTTAACTGTTCGCCCTTTTTCAATTGTTACAAAAATTATCTATGATAAGGATTCAAAAAAGGCGAAAGGAGTTGAAATATTAGATGCTGAAACCAACAAAACTTATGAATATTTCAGCAAGATTGTTTTTGTAAATGCCTCGGCTTTAAATTCAACCTGGATATTAATGAATTCTGCTACCGATGTTTGGCCTGATGGGCTAGGCAGCAGTAGTAATGCACTCGGGCATAACCTGATGGATCACCATTTGGGAGTTGGTGCCGGTGGAGATATGGAAGGGTATGATGATAAGTATTATTATGGCCGCCGCCCTAACGGAATTTATGTACCACGCTACCAGAATTTTGGTGCAGATAAACGAGACTATCTCCGTGGTTTTGGTTACCAGGGCAGTGCAAGCAGGCAAGGTTGGAGAAGGGATGTAGCAGAACTAAATATTGGTGCAGATTTTAAAGATGCATTAAGTGAACCTGGCAAGTGGACAATGGGAATGGGAGGTTTTGGAGAAATATTACCTCACCATGAAAATAAGGTAACACTGGATAAAACTAAAAAAGATAAATGGGGTTTAAATGTACTTGCCATCGATTGCGAGCTTAAAGAAAATGAATTGAAGATGCGTAAGGATATGGAAAATGATGCAGTTGAAATGTTAACCGCCGCCGGTGTAAAGAATGTAAAAGGCTACCAGGGTGATGGTACACCAGGAAGGGGTATCCATGAAATGGGCACGGCCCGTATGGGTAAAGACCCTAAGACTTCTGTATTGAATGGAAATAACCAGGTATGGGATGCTAAAAATGTATTTGTTACGGATGGCGCTTGTATGACATCTGCCGCATGTGTAAATCCATCTCTTACATACATGGCACTAACAGCAAGGGCTGCAAAGTTTGCAGTAGAAGAATTAAAAAAGGGCAACCTTTAATTTGAAATTCTCCAATTATTCCATCGCCAATAGTATAAAAAAATATGCCGCAGGATACGCTTAATGTTAATACCAAATCTATAACGCAAAATACATACGATGCAATTGTAATCGGGTCAGGTATTAGCGGGGGATGGGCTGCAAAAGAACTTACTGAAAAAGGGTTAAAAGTGCTGATGCTTGAACGTGGCCCGGAACATGAACATGTAAAAGATTATAAAAATGCCGGTAAAGACCCGTGGGAATTTGAGCATCGTGGCAAAACCACTGCACAACAAAAAATAGATTACCCGGTAGTACACAGGGGTTGGGCTGCAAATGAAGCTATCATGGATGCCTGGACCAATGAAAAGGATTCCCCATACACAGAAGTAAAGCCTTTTACCTGGTGGAGAAGCTACAAAATGGGTGGAAGATCCGTATTATGGGGAAGACAAAGCTATCGTTGGAGTGACTTTGATTTTGAAGCCAATGCAAAAGACGGGCATGGGGTTGACTGGCCCATACGTTATAAAGATATTGCTCCCTGGTATGACCTTGTGGAAAAATTTGCAGGGATCAGTGGGTCGTTGGAAGGATTGGCCCATTTGCCGGACGGACATTTTTTGCCTCCGATGGATTTAAACATGGTGGAAAGGGATGTTGCCGCCAGGATAAAAAAGCAATATGCCGGACAGCGTCATCTTATCATTGGCCGGGTGGCTAACTTAACAGCGCCTATTGCAGGGCGCACACAATGCCAATTCAGGAACCGTTGTTGGGAAGGTTGCCCTTTTGGGGGATATTTCAGTACACAGTCATCAACATTGCCGGCTGCAAAAGCTACCAATAACTTAACGGTTCGTCCTGATTCTATCGTTACCAGGTTGCTGTATAATAAGGACACCAAAAAAGCAACTGGTGTTGAGGTGTTGGATGCAGTAACAAACAAGACCTATGAATTCCATAGTAAAATAGTTTTTGTAAATGCCTCCGCTTTAAATTCGGCATGGGTATTAATGAACTCTGCAACAGAAATATGGCCCGAAGGATTGGGCAGCAGCAGTGGCGAATTGGGGCATAATATCATGGATCATCATTACAATTTAGGCGCTTCCGGTACGGTGGAAGGATTTGAAGAGAGTTATTATTCCGGCAGGCGGGCCAATGGATTTTACATTACGAGGTTTGCTAACTTATATGGTGATAAAAGAAATTATTTGCGTGGCTTTGGCTACCAGGGTAGCGCCCAAAGGGGAAGCTGGCAAAAGGATGTAGCAGAAATGAGTATTGGTGCCGGTTATAAAGATGCATTAACAGAACCCGGAAAATGGAATATTGGCGCAACTGGTTTTGGCGAAATTTTACCTTACCACGAAAATAAAATCACCCTGGATAAAACCGTTAAAGACAAATGGGGCTTACCTGTATTATCGATGGATGCAGAGCTAAAGGAAAACGAAATTAAAATGAGGGAGGAAATTAAAAGTGAGTTGGTAGCCATGTTTGAAAGTTCAGGTGTAAAAAACATCAGTACTTATGATAGCGGGCATGCAATGGGCCATGGCATACATGAAATGGGCACAGCACGTATGGGTAAAGAAGCCAAAACATCGGTACTTAATTTAAATAACCAGGTATGGGATGCCAAAAATGTATTTATAACTGATGGAGCGGCCATGACATCCGCTTCCTGTGTAAATCCATCATTAACTTATATGGCATTAACAGCACGTGCTGCTGATTTTGCCGTGAATGAATTAAAAAAGGGCAATTTATAAATAACTAAAAAATCAAAAGTATGAATATGACCAGAAGAGATCTGCTGCAAAATGTAGCAATCTTATTAGGAGGCTCAATCGTAGGAGGAACCGTCTTCAGTATGTCGGGTTGTAAATCAACCGATAAACAGGTAAATGCATTATTCACAGATAAGCAGGTTGCTTTGATGAATGAAATTGCTGATACTATTTTGCCAACCACATCCAGTCCCGGCGCTAAGGCGGCAAAGGTGGGTGATTTTATGGCTGTAATGGTATTGGATTGTTACGAAGAAAAGAACCAGAAAATATTCACGGATGGCTTGAAGAAAATAGACGAATTAAGCGAACAAAAGTATAGTGATACCTTCCTGGACCTTGACCCAAAACAAAGGACCGAACTGTTGACTGAACTCGATAAGGAACAGAAAGATTTCCAGGCAAAAAAAGGTAAGGATGATCCCTCACATTATTTCAGGATGATGAAGGAGCTTACTTTACTCGGGTATTTTTCTTCCAAAGAAGGCGCCACACAGGCTTTGCGCTATATAGCTGTGCCTGGTAAATATGATGGCAATGTTCCATACAAAAAAGGGGACAAGGCCTGGGCAACTTAGGTTGGGAAATACAAGGTAAATACGGTAATAAAGTATATACAGTAAATAAAGTTTAGTGTTTTATCAGGCTTCCTCGTAATGAAGAAGTTTGATAAAGCATTTTTAGTTTGACAATTTTTAATGAAGCTTTTGTATTTTCCTATTTTAAAAATTTTGAGATGCAGGTACTTCAATTTTCTATTTCCATCCTGCTAATTTTCCACTAAATATTCAAACAGTATAGCGGCAGGTAAAGTTCCACATAGGTATGACGTACAAGTGAGTGACACAACGATGTTGATTGAAAAACGAATGTTCGTACCAAATAAAAATCAATTTTACCAACAGCAAAAATGCAAATAAAAAAGCCCGGAAAAAATCCGGGCTGTAAAAAATATTTTAAACTTACTGATTAATTATTTACTCCGCACTTGTACTTCTCTCTGTAGCTTTTATGAGCGTTTCCATTTGTGCCTTTCTGTTAGCTTCAATTTTATCGTGGTGAATTACCGCAAGGGTAGGGGCTATCACTAAACTAACAATACTCATTAGTTTGATGAGGATATTCATTGAAGGCCCGGAAGTATCTTTAAAAGGATCTCCCACCGTATCGCCTGTTACAGAAGCCTTGTGTGGTTCTGATTTTTTATAAAAAGTTTCGCCGTTTATTTCCACACCTTTTTCAAAAGATTTTTTTGCATTGTCCCATGCACCACCTGCATTGTTTTGAAACATCCCCATCAGTACTCCACAAACAGTAGCACCGGCAAGAAAACCTCCCAATACTTCTGGTCCGAATATAAACCCAATAATCAACGGAGATAATAATGCAATGGCACCCGGCATCATCATTTTTTTAAGCGAAGCCTGTGTAGAGATGGCCACACACTTATCATACTCCGGTTTACCAGTGCCTTCCATAATACCGGGGATGGTACGAAACTGGCGGCGGACTTCTTCCACCATTGCCATTGCAGCTTCACCTACTGCACGTATGGCCAGTGAAGAAAATATAAATGGTATCATGCCACCAACGAATAAGCCAGCCAGTACATCGGCACGGTAAATATCAATACCATCAATACCTGCAATACCAACAAAGGCTGCAAACAATGCCAACGCAGTTAACGCTGCAGAAGCAATTGCAAAACCTTTTCCGCTTGCAGCAGTTGTGTTACCCACAGCATCTAAAATGTCTGTTTTTTCCCTTACTTCTTTAGGTAACTCACTCATCTCTGCAATACCACCTGCATTATCGGCGATGGGGCCAAAGGCATCAATCGCAAGTTGCATAGCTGTAGTTGCCATCATACCGGCGGCGGCAATTGCTACACCGTATAATCCTGCACAGGCATACGATCCATAAATACCTGCAGCCAAAACCAGTATGGGTAATAAAGTACTTTCCATACCCACCGCCAAACCTCCAATAATATTGGTAGCATGGCCTGT
>JANMVB010000219.1:0-1941 GCA_031392305.1 Ferruginibacter sp. | reverse complement strand
TCTTCTGTTTGATAAAGTAAAATACTGTACCCGTTGCTGCTTGCAAGTATTTCAACTCCGTGAACTACAGATCCAAAAAAATTTGTTTGGGCACTGGGGATTATTACGCCTATCGTATGTGATTTACCGGAGCGAAGCGATGAAGCAATCCTATTACGCTGGTAGTTTAACTCTTTCGCCTTTTCATGTACAAGCCTTTTTGTTTCAGCACTAATACGTGAATTATCATTTAAAGCCCGGGACACCGTTCCGGAAGTTAAATTCAAATTCCTGGCAATATCATGTATGGTTATTTTTTGGGGCAAGTTGTGCAATCGTCTGCACAAAGTAGACCTTCTTTAATGTTTTACAAAATTTTATCCTGTTTTTTTTAACAAAATTTTTTATTTTGTCATTTTCACATTTAAACATATATTTTTTAACTGCAAAGTGGGGGAGAAAGTTTTTTTTCGGGTCGACAAAAAAATGGGTGAATCTTCAGAAAGCGGAATTTCTCTATACAGTTTTCTGTCCAATCGAAAAATCATTTTTCAGCTACATTGGCAGCATGTTCTGTCCCTCTGCGGTGTAGCACTTCTATATAACCATATTTTTTTGTTGTCCGGGCAGAAGAATTTCAATTAAGCTTCTTTGGCGTCGCACTCTTGTACCATATATCAATCTGGAACTTTTTCCACCTTATAATTTTCAATTCGATGGCATAAGCTCTTATTATTACGATAAGGTTTTAAAGACATGTTTACAGCAGGAGGTTATTGTGTGTGTAAAGCCAAATTAAAAAACAATTGCTTAATGGATGTCGGATAGCAACGAAAAGCCCTGTGAGGGTTTTGTGTGTGGGCTTTGTGCCATACTTGAATCTGCCGGCTGGCGGACGGAATAAAAGCTTAATAGCATTTCTAACGGTGATAGCCTCTCCAACAATAAACGTTTTGTAGATTTTTATTTCGCTAAAATTTTATGGGGAACAATTACCTGCTGTTACAACTCAATACCAATTTTTTTCATGAGTATAGATGCATTTAAACTATTGCAAACACCTTCCTTTAACCGGTAATCAAAATACAATTCATCGTTGCTTACCTGCACATCAAAATAGTAGTTTAAAATATTGTTGGGGTAGCTTTCTTTTAAAGTAGCCAGGGCAATATCATGGGTGGCAATAATGCCTGCAGCATTGCGTTTGATGAGCTGTTTTATTAATGCTTCCGAGCCGGTGTGCCTGTCGAGTGAATTGGTGCCACGCAAAATTTCATCCAATAAAATGAAAACTTTTTCATGGTTATTTACTTTTTCAATAATGGTTTTTAGTTTCTTTAATTCTGCATAAAAGGTAGAAGTGTTTTCTTCGAGGTTATCTGCAATGCGCATACTTGTCATGAGTTGTACCGGCGAAAGTGCAAATTGCCTGGCACACACCACCGACCCTGCCATAGCCAGCACCACATTGATGCCTATGCTGCGCAGGTAAGTACTTTTACCAGCCATATTACTGCCGGTAATCAACATCAGTTCTCCACTTTGATCAATAGTGATGGGATTGTTTACCCTTTTATTTTTATCAATCAGCGGGTGGCCAATTTCATCTCCCGCTATAAAAAAGTGCGCTTTTTTTAGAAACGGAAAACACCATTCAGGATGGTTAAAATGCAAGGTAGCCAGGCTGCAAAGCGCTTCCAGTTTACCCAGGGCATTAAACCATTCAGCTATGTTTTGCTGGTTGCGTTTTTTCCATTTTTCCAGTGCCATTGCCTGTTGAAGATCCCACTGTAGCAGGATAGCGAGGGGGATAAATACTACCGGGTTTAGCCGGTAATCGAGCCTTGCCAAAATATTTTTAAGTTGTTTTAATTCATTAGATGCAACGCCTTTTTCAATAAGATAGGTTGCATGAAGTTGTTGTAACAAATTAGTTTTAAAAGTGGTTTTTTCAATGAGATG
>JANMVB010000197.1:0-4665 GCA_031392305.1 Ferruginibacter sp. | reverse complement strand
TTAATCATTTTATTGTACCGGCAAAGACACTGCTATGGGCATCATCGTTGTGTCACTCACTTGTGCGGCATAACTGTGGGGAGCTTTAATTGTGGGATAGATGGGAGGTGGAGATTTTTTGAGCAAGATTTAAAGACGGTGAAAACATTCGTCTATATTTGAATTGAACCAGCAATTTTTAAAATGAAATCTAAATCCTTTTACATTTTCGCAATAGCTTTAATTTGCTGTTCTACAGCAAATGGGCAAGTTAAAATTCAGAATACATCTCTGATAAGCCCAGATACGAACTTGGTTTATGTTGGAGTTGACAACATTCTACAAATAACTGGAACAAAAAATTTAGACCGTCTTAAAATTTCAATAAACGATACTGAACAAAAGTTTAAGAAGAACGGATTATTTGTTTTGCGCTCAGCTTCTGAGGCTTCGACGTTTAAAATTAAACTTTCATCAAGGTCAAAGATATTAGTAGAAAAAGTATTCAATTCGAGGAAAATTCTCAATCCAAAAATCGGCTTAGGAGCAAGATCATTAGCAGACACAACCCTTTCTATTCAAGAGATTCTTGCAAACAATAAATTATTGATTCATATACCAGATTGTCTATATCATTTCTACATGCAAGTAGTAAGATTTGACTTAACTATCTATTCAGGCAATAAAATCATCAATTCAATTAGTGTTAAGGGAAATAGATTATCACATGTTGAGTTAGACTTACTAAAAAACTTGAAAAGTGGCGATAAAATTGCTTTTGAAAACATACGAGCAACTGGACCTGAAGATACACGGGTAAAAAATTTTTTTATCATTATCGTAAAATAGAACTGAAGCTAACCCTTGGGCCCATGGCTCCAGCCTGCATCTCCCCGTTACTACTCTTGTAACTTTAAAAAGATCCCAAATTAAATAGATGATAACCTGCACACCATTCACCAAACATTACACAAAGACAAAATGGCATATAAATTTTCGTCCCAAATATTTACTTTATTTGGGACGAAATAAAAACACTGAAATGACGATCAATCGCATGGCCAAGCCCTTTGTCTCCCCTTTCAACTACACTAATAATTTTAAAAACCTCCCAATCAATTAGATGATAACCCACCCCCATTCACCAAACTTTACCACAAAAAAATCAGGCACATAATACATCTCCACACTACCTATTTCACATCCCTCACACACCTGAATCCCAAATTATTACCGGCGCTGGAAGTTTCGCCCTTGCCCCTGCTGCCAGCTTTGTAGCGGATACAATAATCATCACTGCAAATAAATGAGCCCCCACGCTGCACATGTTTTATGGTGCCGGGTTCTTCAGGATCAAAGCTATCCTGCGGCCCCTGCGGATTGGTGGCCGGGCTATTTTCATAATAATCAGGGCGGTAAAAATCATGGCACCATTCCCACACATTACCATCCATATCGTATAAGCCAAAAGCGTTTGGCGCAAAAGATTTTACAGGGGCTATTTCTTTATAGCCATCTTCATATGTGTTGTTGTCCGGAAAACTTCCCTGGTAAATATTGGCCACCCATTTGCCACCGGGCTTTAATTCGTTGCCCCAATAGTATTTACCGGCAGGCCTTCCAGCCCTTGCGGCAAATTCCCATTCAGCTTCGGTAGGCAATCTTTTGCCCGCCCATTTTGCAAATGCCATAGCATCTTCATAACATACCTGCACCACCGGCTCATTGCCATTTTCATTTATTGAACTTGCCGGACCGGTCGGGTGCCGCCAGTTAGCACCCGGCAAATACACCCACCATTGATAAGCATTTTGTAAAGAAACTTTATGTGCAGTAGGCGTAAATACAGCCGATCCGGGCACCAGTTTTTCCGCAGGCACACCCGGAAAATCGTTGGGGTCCAAAGGACGTTCTGCAATGGTGATGTAGCCGGTCGCCTTTACAAATTTTTCAAACTCCGCATTGGTTACCTCATGTTCATCCATCAAAAATGATTTTACGACTACTTTATGTAGTGGCTTGCTGTCGCCAAATTCATCAGAGCCCATTGTAAATGTTCCGCCGATTATTAATTTCATTTCACCGGCACTCGTATCGTTGCTAACGCCAATAAAATTTACAGGTACTTCGCCTTGCAAGGCCATTGCACGTGAAGGCATTTTACATAAACTTTCATCACCCATAGAACAGGAAATTCTATCATTGCTTTTTACCGTAAAAGCCGTTGCTACCACAGCGCTATTATTTAGGTTGCAGGCACTACATATCAACGTAAAAAATTGTAATGCAAGTATTACTTTTTTCATGTTTTTTATTTTCTTAATTCAGGGTGTAAGCATCAAAGATTTAAACTATTTTTTTAATGAATTTTTGTTGTCCGAACAGAAGTATATCAATTAAACTTCGGTGGCGTCGCACTCTTGTACTAAGTATCATTGTTGATCTTTAATTGTGTTATAAAATTAAAATACAAATCCCAATTTTACTGGTATCCTCCAAAATGAAATTCATTAACTGCTACTTGGGGGATATATCAACAAAACGGCTGCAGCAAATATTTTCTAATACACTTTTCAAACCATACAGCCGAAGGAGATACTAACCTTGATTTGCAATTGTGGTAAAGGGTTCAGCGAAGCCAAAAAAAAAGTCCCGAAAAAATCGGGACTTAATTCCTATGTGGTGACCGCGTTAGGATTCAAACCTAAAACCTTCTGATCCGTAGAAGGATGAAATTCTTTACTCAGCTTTGCTTGGTTTACCTTATTTTAATCTAAAGTATTAGAGTTCAATTTGTTGCATGATTATTGCTTTTTTAGCTTAATGGCATTTTATAGCCGTTTAACTGTGGTTTGTTTGCAAATTGTTTGCGAATTTTTGAAGGGAAAGATTTTGTAAAAATGAAAAATTATCAGTTATGTCAACAACATTATGCATCCTCCTCGATACCAGGAGGATTAAGAAATCAAAGAAATATCCTGTTAAGTTAAGGGTAACTTTTGAACGGCTTACCGAGTATTATCAATCCATCTTTGATTTATCAAAGGAGGAGTTTATAAGCTGACAGCCTCAAGGGTAAGTAGTGAACTGCAATCCATACGGGACAAATTAAAGGAGATTGAGAGAACCGCCGAAAATGCGGTCAATGAATTGGAACATTTTAGTTTTGCTGATTTTGAAAAAGATTTTATACAAAAAAATAATCTTTTTCGGCAAAGAAAATTAAAGCCTGAAGAGCCTTCACAAAATACAAATGAGTTCGACTACTCTCCTTTTTACAAAAAGTTTCCGATACTACTTGAAGAGATTAAGAAGCCCGGTACCATTTCAATCTCTTACCTGACATTTATCAAAAAAGTTTTAAGGGAAGGCCGTATCTGTACTGGTATAAATTATCATTGCAGCTATGTGTCATTAAAGAAATTTCGTGGGGATGTCCGCTTTTCAGAAATTACTGTTTCTTATCTTAATGAGTACGAAAGCTGGTTAAAAAATCAAAGTATTTCTAAAACTACTGTTGGTATGTATCTCAGGCCGCTGCGTTCTATTTTCAATGAAGCTATCGAAGAAGGTATTATAAAAAGAGAAAAGTGTTATCCTTTTGGAAGGCGCAGGTATTGTATACCAGCTTCAAAAAATACCAAGAAAGCTCTTGACTTAGACGACATTAAAAAGATATACTATTATAAGTGTGACCCAGAACATGAAAGTGAAGAAAGAGCAAGGGATTATTGGTTGTTCAGTTATTTCGGAAATGGGATGAATGCAAAAGATATTGCCTGCCTGAAAAATAAAAACATTAATGACAGCTATGTGATTTTTGAACGTTCAAAAACAGAGCGGGCTATGCGTAGTGAGCCAAAACCAATTACTGTTTTTTTAACGGATGACATGAAAGCAATTATTGAAAAATGGGGTAATAAAGACAAGTCTCCAGGCAATTTTATATTCCCTGTATTGGAGGCCGGAATTACGCCATTACGTCAATATGAACTCGTTCAGCTATTTGTTAGTTTCATTAACGATTGGATGAAACGTATCCTGAAAAAATTGGGTATTGATAAAAAAGCCACCACCTATGTAGCAAGACATACATTCTCCACTGTACTCAAGCGTTCCGGTGCGAGCACAGAATATATACAAGAAGCTTTGGGGCATAGTGATATAAAGACAACTGAAAATTATCTTGACAGTTTTGGCAAAGATGTAAAAAGGGAATATGCACACCGGCTTAGTTCTTTTAAAAATGAAGAATTGGCAAAAGAGGGGTTTATCGAGTAAGTGAAATCTTCAAAATTTAAATCAAACAAAATGAAAACGAATAAAAATGTACCAACTTTAAATACACTGGAAAATTTGGCAACTACTATTCAGGATACAAATACTTTTTTCCTGGATAACGTTCAAAGGCAGGTGAATACTGCTTTAACACTTCGAAACTGGATCATTGGTTATTACATTGCAGAGTATGAACAGTCTGGCAAAGACCGGGCGGATTATGGCAAAAAACTTTTTAAAGCCATCGCTGAAAGTCTCTTAAAAAAGGGGCTGAAATCAATTAGGGAAAGGCATTTATACCTTTGTAAAGACCTGTATAAAGCCTATACTCAGATTTTGCGGATAGTGTCCGCAAAATCGTATCTAATTGATTTTCAGTACTCTGCAATTTTGCGGACACTGTCCGCA
>JANMVB010000147.1:0-3489 GCA_031392305.1 Ferruginibacter sp. | reverse complement strand
ATCACCAGTTCGTAATTTAATTCTGTGGCAATGCGGTGCAGGTATTCAAACATGCCGGAGTAAAATTCCAGCTTGTCAAAAGAATCCAGTTGATAAGTTGGTGGCGCTTCTTTAATCAATACGCCATCCCGGTCAATGAATAATATTTTTTTAGGTGTTTCCATTTCAATATTACTTTGCATAAAGGTTTAACAGGTTTAACAGGTGCAGGTTTTCCTCCGGTGTACCAATCGTAATCCGCAAGCAATTTTCGCACAATACATCCTTGCTCCGGTTGCGGACCACCACTTCGTTTTTTGTAAGATAATCATATAGCTCATTCGCATTGTTCACTTTTACAAGTAAAAAATTAGCATCGCTTTCAAAAACTTTTTCTACAAAACTTAGTGTATTCAATGCTGTTGTAAGCGATGCTTTTTGCAGCACCACTTCTTTTATCCAGATGTTTACCTGCTCTGTATTTGCCAGTGCTTCCAATGCCAGTTCCTGCGATGCCTCATTGATATTGTACGGTGGTTTTACTTTATTAAACAGGTCAATAATTTCGAGTGATGCATAACATAAGCCCAGCCGCAATGCTGCAAGCCCCCATGCTTTGGAGAGTGTCTGCATTACAATCAGGTTAGGGTATTCTGTAAGTTCCTGTATAAAAGTTTTTTGCCTTGAGTAATTTATATATGCCTCATCAATGATAACAATGCCGGCAAAATTATTCAGCAGTGTTTCTACATCGCTGCGGTTCATATTATTGGCCGTAGGGTTATTGGGCGAACAGATAAATAATAATTTTGTATGTTCATCCACCGCTTCCAATATGCCTGCCACATCCAGTTGAAACCCGGGTGTAAGATTTACTTTTTTAATGCCCACATTATTTATATTACCGCTTACCTCGTACATGCCATACGTAGGCGGGCACACAATCACATTGTCTTTTTCAGGATCACAAAATATCCGGTAGGCCAGGTCAATCACTTCATCACTGCCATTACCGATAAAAATATTTTCAGCGGGTACACCTTTAATTTTTGCAATGGCAAATTTCAACTGCCATTGATACGGGTCAGGATAGCGGTTAAAATTATCTTCTAACGGCGAGCCGTAGGCGTTTTCATTTGCATCCAGCAGTACAGAAGCCTTGCCCGTAAATTCATGTCTTGCCGATGAGTAAGGCTTCAGGTTTTTAATATTTTCCCTAACCAGTTCGCTGATATTTTTTACTGTATTCATTCTTTTATTAAACTACGTATTTAAACAATATTCTTTACATCATAAAAGCAATTAAAATTTTTGTCCGGGCTAAGAAGCAATGTGGATCATCCTTGCATCGCCCTCTTGTACCGCATACCAATGTGGATCTTTTCCCACCAAATAGAAAACATTTTCTCTACAGCTTTTCCCCTTCTGCAATCTTTGCCAACCTCAGCGTAACCGCATTTTTATGTGCATACAAACCTTCGGCAGCAGCCATTGCCTCAACCGCCTTACCAATATTATTAATCCCTTTTTCACTCACCTGCTGAAAGGTAATCTTCTTTACAAAACTATCCAGCGATACACCACTGTATGCTTTTGCATAGCCATTGGTAGGCAAGGTATGGTTGGTACCAGATGCATAATCCCCTGCACTCTCCGGCGAATAATGCCCCAGGAATATACTGCCCGCATTCACCACTTTTTCTGAAAGGTTTATCGCATTATCAGCAGCAATGATCAAATGTTCTGCAGCGTATTCATTCAGCATTTCAAATGCAACGTCAACGTTTTCCATTACAATAAACCGGCTATTTTGTAAAGCAGCGGCTGCTATTTCCTTTCTTGGTAACAAAGCTAATTGCTGTGCTATTTCCTGCTTCACTGCTTCAACAATTTGTGTATTGGCTGCAACCAATAACACCTGGCTATCCGGCCCATGCTCTGCCTGGCTCAACAGGTCGGAGGCTACAAAAACCGGCTCACAACTTTCATCCGCATATACCGCCACTTCACTTGGGCCGGCTGGCATATCTATAGAAATACCTTCCTTGTTTACTAGCTGCTTTGCGCAGGTTACATATTGGTTTCCAGGACCAAATATTTTATACACCTGTTCAACCGTTTCGGTACCATAAGCCATAGCGGCTATGGCCTGCACCCCGCCAATTTTATAAATATTTTTTAACCCTAACAACCCTGCAACAAATAAAACCACCGGGTTTACTTCTCCGTTCTTATCGCAAGGTGTACACACAACAATTTCTTTACAACCGGCAATCACTGCAGGTATGCCCAACATTAACAGCGTTGAAAACAAGGGTGCAGTTCCACCGGGAATATACAAGCCAACTTTTTGAATGGGCACCGATTTTCGCCAGCAGGTAACCCCTTCGGTTGTTTCAATTTTTTCAATGCCCTGCACCTGGGCTGCATGAAATTTTTGGATATTATTTTTTGCCAGCAGGATGGCATCTTTCAATTCATCACTTACCAATGAGGTGGCTGCTGCTATTTCTGCCTCGCTTACCCGAAGATTATTTAATTGTACCCCATCAAACTTTACTGCATATTTTTTTACTGCTTCATCGCCATTCAATTTCACATCGGCAAGAATTGATGCCACAGTTGCTTCCAATGCAGTGCTATCAAATACGGGCCGTTGTAAAATGCCCGACCAATCTTTTTGTAATAAGTTTCTAAATATTTTTTCCATAATTATTTTGTTGCCACGATTTTTTATTTGTTGCCACAAAGACACGAAGACACAAAGTTTTCTTACCTCATTTTTTTTCTTTTTGACTATACCCTGTCCCCATAAATTTTGTTGCCACAAAGGCACGAAGACACTAAGTTTTCTTACCTCACTCTTTTTCTTTTTGACTATACCCTGTCGCCATAAATTTTGTTGACACAAAGGCACGAAAGCACAAAGTTTTTATTACTTGAGCCAAACATATTATGTGGGAAAAGTACCACATAGATATTCAGTACAAGAGTGCGACGCCTATAAAGCTTAATCAGGGTTCTGCTGCCCGGCTCATCAAAAAAAACTTTCCGCACCAACAAATCCATGGTCCCCCTTCAGGGGGCGGAGGGTGTTACACTATCATTTTCTCAATCGGAATTACAATGATCCCTTCGGCTTCAAACTGTTTTAGTTTTTCAATCACTTCCCAAAAATCGTTTTCATTTATTACGCTTTGTACGCTGCTCCAGCCTTCCTCAACAAGTGGCACCACGGTTGGGCTTTTCATGCCGGGCAGTAATGTAAAAATATTTTTCAATTGGTGGTTGGGGGCATTCAATAAAATGTATTTATTGTTTTTTGCCGTTTTTACCGCATTGATACGCAACAATAATTTTTCGAGGATACCCTTGTTTTCTGCTGACAAATTTTTATTGGCTGCAAGAACTGCCTCCGATTGCAGGAGTACTTCTGCTTCCTTAAGCCCGTTGGTAAAGAGCGTGCTGCCGCTACTCACCAGGTCGCAGATAGCATCTGCCAACCCAATG
>JANMVB010000016.1:0-10402 GCA_031392305.1 Ferruginibacter sp. | reverse complement strand
TGTGGAGGCAAAAAAGTATGGGTGATGTATAAACCACCTGCCAGGCCACCTACAATGGCGGTATATGATTTTTTACTTTCCCGGCTGAGGGGTTTTGTAAGTCCGTTTAAAATAACAAAGCCGCTATCGCAAAATATGGGGATGCCTACTACTGCACCTATAATTGTAATGGCCAATACCGGTTTGTCTTTTCCAAAAAAACGAATGATGGCATCGGCAATGCGTAAAGTAGCGCCGCTTTTTTCCAGCACGGTACCAATGAGCGTTCCCAAAACCACCACCAGGCCTATATGCGTCATCATATTTCCAAAACCTTCATTGGCTGTTTTGGCAATATCTTTTAAAGGCAACCCAACTGCCAGGCCGGAAAATAATGCAGCAATAAGCAACGCTAAGAAAGGATGCCATTTAAAGCGGGAGCATACTACCACTATAAAGAAAATAGCAACAGCAATAATCAGCAATAATGAAATACCGGTAACCATATATTTTTTAAGATAACTTATCGTTCAATAAAATTATTGAGGTGATCATGCAAATAAACAGTGACTTTTTATCACTCAACTTCATTAATAAAAAATTTAAAATTGCCTTTAACTAAAACGTGGAAAAGATCATCAAAGATATTAAGTACAAGAACATCCAAATAAACCGCGGCTGATGATCGCTAATAACAATTTGAATACAGTTTTCAATTGTAATCTCTATTAGGTTAGACTTCATTTACTTTTTTTTCTTGATAAAAAAAAGTAACAAAAAAAATCAAGGCTGCATAAAAAAGGCTAAAAATTTGAATGCTTGTCTAAAATGAAATTAGTCGCAGCTTTAGAATATACCCAAACATATGTGCGACTTACAGGCTAATAATAAAGCCGGGCATTTGTAACATCAATTTCATTTCTTAACGACAAGCATTCAAATTTTCCTAACGCTTTTTTTATGAGGCCGTTCCTGAAATATCCAATCTAAATACAGCTTACTATGTCAATAAAATACGATGTGGGCAAAGTTCCACAAAGACAAAATGTACAAGAGTGCGACGCCAATGAAGCTTAATTGAAATACTTGAGCCTGGACAATAAAAAAATTTTACAAAATTTGAATCCGGTTGAGCTTATCTTATTTACTTATTTACTGCATTTAACTTTCAAACGAATCAATACACCTTCTCGCCATTTACATAAGTCTGCAACACTTTTGTTGCCAGAATTTTTGAAGGATCTGCTTTCATAATATCGGTGCCGAGTATAATAAAATCTGCAAACTTGCCTGGCTCCAGGCTGCCTTTTTCCTTTTCTTCGAAATTGGATTTAGCCGCCCAGATAGTCATACCTTTTAAAGCATCTTTTCTTGTCAATGCATTTTCCATTTGAAAGCCACCGCTGGGGAAATCTTTAGCATCTTTACGGAAACAGGCTGCATAAAAAGTTTTTATTGGGCTGATATCTTCTACCGGGAAATCGGTACCGAGTGGCAGCCAGCCGTTTTGATCAAGCAATTGTTTGTACGCATAAGCGCCATTTACTCTCGGTTCGCCCAGTCTGTCTCCGGCCCAATACATATCAGAAGTAGCATGCGTAGGTTGCACAGAAGGTATGATGCTATACTTGCCAAACCAGGCAAAGTCATTTTTATTAATTACCTGGGCATGTTCAATACGCCACCTGCGATCATTCTTTCCTATTAAAAATTTAGCATAGGTTTTCAGCATAACCCGGTTGCCCGAATCACCAATAGCATGGGTACACATTTGAAAACCATGCTCATAAATTTTAGCAGCTACTTCTTCATAATGTTTTGCCGGCTTTACTAAAAATCCAACACTGCCGGGCATATCGGAATACGGAGTTAGCAGGCATGCGCCTCTTGAGCCGAGCGCCCCATCTACATACAATTTAAAAGAGCGCACATGGAGGCGGTCTGTTTTGATGATGCCCCTTTTAAAAATCTTTTCGTAGTTGCTTTCATTGTCGCTCAACATTACGTATAGCCGCATTTTAAGCAGGCCGGTTTTTTGCAGTTCTTCAATATAATTAACTGCTTCGTAAGAGAGGCCACAATCATCAATGGTAGTTAAGCCTGCGGCAAAACAATTTGCCTGTGCATTTGTGAGTGCTTCTTTTACTTGCCGCTCTGTTGGGCCGGGTATTTTATTGGCTACCAATGCAATGGCATTGTCAACTAAAAGGCCGGTGAGTTTACCATCTTTAATACCAATTTCGCCACCACTTATTTTTTCTGTGGGTTGCAAAGTACCCAACGCCATTTCATTTGCAATGGCTGCATGACCATCTACCCTTCTTAAAAAAACAGGGCGGCCTGGAAAAAGCTGGTCGAGTTTTTCACGTGTTGGAAATTCTTTTATGGCCCAATCGTTTTGATCCCAGCCACGGCCAATGATCCAGCCATAACGGTTGGTGAGTGCATAGTTTTTTAGCTTCTCCAAAATCTCCTCCCAACTTTTTGTGCCTGTGAGGTCAACTGTTTGCAACCCCAGTCCGTACCCTAAAAAATGTGCATGTGCATCAATAAAGCCAGGATAAATAAAATTTTTATACACATTCAATTCCTGCTTTGCGGTGTACATTTTTTTAAGTTGTTCAGCAGTACCGAGGGCAAGTACTTTACCATCTTTTATCACCATGGCATCTTTCATAGAAAAATTATTATCTACTGTATAAATGGTAGCATTGTACACCAGCAAATCGGCGGATAATTTTTGAGTATAGCTGGCAGTATTGATTGCTAGAAACAGCAGGAATAAAAATTGCTTCATAATTGTATGATTTATTATTGCTTTGGGCTTATTAAGAATATTGCAAAAATAAAATAAGGTTGGGCTACGCTTAACTTCAATATATAATAAAGGAACAAAATGTATGCCTTATAAAATATTTATATCAGGTTGCAATATATACAATTACTGCGCTTTGTTGCAGAAAAAATAAAGTGGAAAAAGACAATAACCCCAGAGGTATTTTATGATTTGCGGCACATTAAAGTTGCTATAAGGAAAGACCTAAATAGCGATGCAAAATAATAAAGTTGATAGAATTGAATGCTGCTAAAATGATATGTGGAAAACCAATGATGGCGATAATTGAATTGTCGGATGCTAAAATATTATAAAATCAAAGCCAGATTTATTTGCCTTTGTTAAACGTTGTACGCATCGCTTTCATCATGCCGGGTGTACTCCAGGTGCCGGGTACTATCATTCTGCGTACGGTATATAATGGTTCGGTGGAATCTCTTTTTGAAGATAATATAAATGCCAGCTTGTATCCACGGCTTTTAATTTCAGGTATTGCCGCCTGGTTCCATAAACCAAAAGGATATGCAAAATAAGTAACAGGCTTGCCCGTTATGGCTTCCAGTTGCCGCTGCGGTTTTACCAACTGTGTATCCCAATCTGCACCCACATATTTAGTTACCATGTGATGATCCCATGTATGACCTGCAATTACATGGCCGCTGTCTGATAATGCTTTCAGGTTTTCTTTAGTCATATACCGGGGGCGGTTCATTGCAATTGTCATTATAAAATACACGCCTTTAAACCCATACTTGTTCATCTCAGTGGCACCAATGCGATATTGTTCTTCGTCGGTATCATCAAAAGTTAACATAACCGGCTTTGGTGGCAGGGTGCCATTATTTACCAGGTAATCGTACAACTGATCGGGCAATATAGTTTGAAAGCCACTATCAGCCAATGCCTTCATCTGTTCAGCAAATGCGGTGGGTGTTACCGAATAGCTCTTCATACTTTCACTTTGCCTCCCACTAAAATTACGAATGTGGTGGTAGCATAAAACGGGCACTTCCTTTTTAGCAAGTATGGTTGCAAGATCTGCCACCACAGGCTTTTTAGTTACAGCAACAGTTACACTGTCTTTTTTATCAGCAGTACTTTTTACTTCGCCTTGTTTAGATGAGCATGCTGCTAAAAACAATAATGCAACGCCCAATGGCAATATATTTTTTTTCATGGGTATAACTAACCTGGTATTACTGGTATTGAATGTAGATAGGTTTTGGGGTAAACTTTAAAAGCTCTTCGGGCATATAAATTTTATTGGTATTCTTATTGTCGTTTTTATAAAACAATTTGAAACCTGTAAACTGCACCGGCTCTTTATAAATATAGCGGAGATAAGTAGAGCGTTTCAAAATTTTATCCCCAAAGCCATCCATATCCATCACTATTTGTACTTCCGGTAATTTCTTTATTCTTTCGTACCCTGTAACCATACCCTGGGTAAACCGATGTACTACTAAAATTTTAGGTGGCAGGTTATTCTTTTTTACAATGGCTGCCAGGTAATCAATGGCATCATTAATATCTTCGGCGGTAAACGTGCCAATTTTGCTACCGGGCCGCTCACCTTTCTTCATCGAAAATTCGGGATCAATTCCTAAATGTACGGTTGGCATGGCCAGGTATTTTTCAAGGCTTGGCACTTCATCCTTAACGGTGCTATGCCCAACCTGGATATCTAAAAAGGTAACAGCATTAATCTCTTTAGCCCAACTTAAAATAGTATCTATCTGGTGAAATGGCATACGCAGCCTGTGTTTACCATCTTTGCCGGGTAAGCCCTGGGCGGTGGTTACTACATAATGCAAAGACGGTATGGTTTTTACGGTAGAATCTGCAGCCTGCCAGTTTGCTACTTCCTGTAACAATCTTTTAAACATCGAATCTTTTGGCACTTCGCCCAGTATGCCCATTCTCTTTGAGAATAAATTTCCGTAATATGCAATGATGCGATTGTATGGAAGTAGTGCACCATCTAAAGGATATGGACCCTTCACCGGCCACTTGCCGGTGGTATCATTATTGCTAATTGCCATCATTCGCCTGTCAAAATCGGCCGTATCAATTTTATTGATAATAGTGACTGCCTGCTCGCTTTTGCCTGGTTTTGCGGAATCAGCATTATTTGCACCATCAGCGGTTTTAGCGTCGTTACAGCGGGAAAATAAAAATAACAGTGCTACGGGTATCAGCCGGAGAAAAAGTACACATGAAGACTTAGCCATAAATTGGATTATTGAATTTTGCGCAAATGTAAATGATTTGAAAGACTGTAGTTGTAAAATGAGTTCTACAAATAGTTAACGTACAAAGTTGACGGATATTATTTACAGGATTGTTACACAATACTTTTAATGATTTACACAATCCACAGGCCAGATTTCATTTGTATTCCAAATTGCCAGAACATGATAAAATTTGTAGTCGGTTTGCCCACCGACCACGGCGGGCTGCCATTAGTTAATCAACCGCATACGATACGCATTCATGGCGGTGATACCCAGCTTTTTTATTAATCTGTAATTTACCAATACACCCACCGGGGCGCCAATTATAGGTACCAATTGTGCCATTTTTGCCAGGTCAATATAATCCCTGTATTCCTGTTGAAAATTTCGCCAGTCAAACTGGTTAATGTCTTCTGGCAGTTGTTTAACTTTTTGCTCCCAGTCTGTCATTTTATTGTAAATATTTTTACGGTGTACATCGCTTGAAAAAGACAATTCAAAAATGTGCAGCAGGTACACCCGTTCTTTATAATCATCCACATCAAAGCCATATAGTGATGCAATGTCGAACAATAATTTTATTTTCAATCCAATCAAAATAGGGAAATCTGCCAGGCCCAATAAAATACCACCAGCCCCGGTGATGCCACCTTCTACGGCAGCGGTGTTTCTGTAAAAATCAATTTTCTTCTGCACGGCTTCCTCCCGCAATTGTAAGGAAGTATTTAATAAAGCAGTAGCCGTAGTATGTTTGGCGCCAAATAATACCCCACGGATCATTTGCTTTATCGTAGCGGTAATTGCTTTGTGTACTTTTTCCGGTATCCAGGTATTGATCTTCGCTTGTATTTTTTTTGACAGGC
The DNA here is from genome assembly GCA_031392305.1 of Ferruginibacter sp. Lineage (GTDB taxonomy): Bacteria > Bacteroidota > Bacteroidia > Chitinophagales > Chitinophagaceae > Ferruginibacter. The sequence continues at coordinate 4,490 of JANMVB010000016.1, read as the reverse complement.
TGTTAAACAGCGATGGCCGCCGGAGCATTTTTTTTTGCCATACTATTAATTCCGCATTTACCTGTTGTTGATATTGATCCATGAAGTGAAATTTTATATCAGACTGTAAATTTATGCAAACCCTTTTGTTGTGGTTCATTCAATTAGAATTCAATAAAATGATTTGTAATTGCCAGGGTATGTAGCACTGAATTTGAAATTCAATTTTTAACAAGCATTTAATCACTGTTCAACATGGTTGTGTCACTCACTTGTACGGCATACCTATGTGGAACTTTTACTACGATATAACTATGCTGCCTAACGGGTAAATTATTAAATTTTGTTTTGTTCGATAGCCAAATAAAATGGTTACCCACACACTAATGCCGTAATAATTATTAATTTTAAAATGCAATTAAAGATCCCAATTGGTATACCGTACAAGAGGGCGATGCAAGGATGCTGCTCATGGCTTCAAAGCCTGGACAAAAAATTTTCTTTTTTTCTATTTCTTGATATACAAAACGCAAGCCGAGGTTTTCATGCACATATATGTTTTCAAAAAAATCGCTCAACTATTATTGCTATCAAATGTTGAATAATTTATGAATATACTTATCACGGGCGCCAATGGTTATATAGGCCAGCGGCTAATACCGGTATTGCTGAATGAAGGGCACAATTTATATTGCTGTGTAAGAAACAAAAAACGGTTTGAAAGTGAACATGCACATGAACGGGTGCATATTATTGAAATAGATCTTTTGCAGAATTTAAACAAGGACGACTTCCCCCCTGATACCGACCTGGCTTTTTATCTTGTACATTCCATGAGCAATGGTGGCAGTTTTGATGAACAGGAATCGGCTACTGCTAATCGCTTTGTTCAATTGGTAGAAACAACCAGGTGCCGCCAGGTAATTTACCTTAGTGGTATTGTAAATGATCAACAGTTGTCGAAGCACCTGACCTCCAGGCTGAATGTAGAAAAAATATTAAGAGCGGGCAAGATACCAGTTACTGTTCTTCGTGCAGGTATTATCGTAGGTTCCGGCAGTGCTTCTTTTGAAATCATCAGGGACATTGTAGAAAAACTACCCGTAATGATTGCACCCAAATGGCTTAATACACTTTGCCAGCCTATTGCTATAAGAAACGTGATACAGTTTTTAGCCGGAGTAATATTAAAAGAAAATACTTACAATAAAGATTTTGACATTGGTGGACCGGAAGTGTTAAGTTATAAAAACATGCTGCTGAAATTTGCTGAAGTGAGAAACTTAAAACGCTCCATTTTTATAATACCGGTAATGACTCCGCGGCTTTCATCTTACTGGTTATATTTTGTTACCTCCACCTCTTATACTTTAGCTGTAAACCTGGTAAACAGTATGAAGGTGAATGTAGTGTGTAGAAAAAATGACCTGGCCGAAGAACTTGGAATAACCCTACTCCCTTACAAGAGTGCCGTAGAAATGGCATTTGAAAAAATAGAGCAGCAAATGGTATTAAGCAGTTGGAAAGATGCATTCAGCAGCAGCGGTACCCGGCAGGAAGTAATGAATTATGTGGAAGTGCCCAAATTTGGATGCTTCACTGATTTGAAATGGAGAGAAATAAATGGGAATACAGATAAAGTACTGGCAAATATCTGGAGTATTGGTGGTGAAAAAGGGTGGTACTATGGGAATGCCTTGTGGAAAGTACGAGGCTTGATGGATAAGCTTGCCGGAGGTGTTGGATTAAGAAGGGGAAGAACCCATAAAGACCAGTTGCATAGTGGGGATGCGCTGGATTTTTGGCGGGTATTGATTGCAGATAAACATAACAGGCGATTGCTGCTTTTTGCCGAAATGAAAGTACCTGGTGAGGCCTGGCTGGAATTTAAAATAATGAGAAAAGATAACAAACCTTATTTAAGACAAACAGCCACCTTTAGGCCAAAGGGATTATGGGGAAGGCTTTATTGGTACAGTGTGCTTCCTTTTCACTATTTTATTTTTAACGGTATGATCAATAACCTTGTAAAGGTAAATGACGTATCCACTAAGGTTACCGGCAATTAAAATTATGTGGGAGTGTAAAATAAAAAACCTCCGTTTTTACGGAGGCAATTATAGCTTAGTCTCCGGACCACATCCGGATATTTAATGGGTATATTATGGCTTCAGAGGTATTGAAGTATAGGTTCCAAAAGCGGGTGTAAAGATGGAGGAATTTAATTTATACCTTGTAGTTAATTGTGATGTTCTATGTAGAATTTTTACTACACGGCTTTACTCATATTATTTTGTTTTATTTAGATAATAAGGTTATATCTTTTTTTTATCAGGATATGTTGCGGATGACTAAAACTTTTTTATTAAACAATATTTTTTCACCCTTTATTTTATTGAAAAGTGTTTTAGCAAGTGGGGCTATAGGCGAAAGCATATAAATAATTTCCCCCTCAAATATTATTTTACCAAGCCCCGCCGCAATAAAAAAAGTTGCCCCCTCACATTTTACCAGGCTACCATTACCTGCTTTATCATAAATTGTTGAATAGTTGATAGTAAGCAATTGGGCAAGTTCCTGTCGGGTGGCTACCAGTTGACTGGCATGCATGTCTTTTTCTAAATGGCCCATGGCCCTTGATGTTTCGTATTTATCACCGGCGCTGCTTTTTTCTTCAGCATTTGCAGCAGCCTGCGCATTTTCCATAGCTGCTGAAATTGTAGCAATGCGTTCTTTTAGTATACCTGTGCAGGTTTGCATGATCCGTTTTTTATACGATATAATTTCTACTGATGTCATAGAGGTAAGATACACTATATCTTAAAAAGGTTATTCACCTGGCTGTAAACAATATGCATTCATTTTCTGTAAATACATTTTTAAAACAAATAAACGTTTATATGAAAACATATTTCACTTTATTGATTAGTAATTCAGCATTTTCATCATGCAATTAAATAGTAATATACACGTTAAAATAATTGACCATCGGTTATTCAAACTTTCTAATCTACTATCATTATGAAATTTCTGTCATTTAAAATATTCATGCTGCTTTGCATTTCTCTAATTTCTACAGCAACAGGCTACGCTCAAAAAAAGAAACCAGTAAAAAAAACAGTGCATTCAGCAGCCATTAAACCCGGCAAAAAAACATCAACTGTTGCAGCCAATGAAAACATAAAAAATGGCATCACTTTTACGAGTAAAGGTTTTATCGTTTCAGAAGCATACCTTTTTTTTGATGACGAAACCCCGGTACCGGCTGATAACAAAGTAGCGCTAAATAAAAATGTAAATATGCTGCTGATTATAGATAGTGGCTGGACAGAAACCGGAGGCAGGGTTTACCCAGGGAGTAAACAAATATTAAAACTAAGTAATGGTGCAGAAATATTAAGCTCAGATGAATTGTTTGCAGCTTTTGATGAAACAGGCGTATCGGTTGAAGATGCCCGGTACATTACATTAAATGCAATAGTAACAGAATTGAAAAATAAAAAAAATCATGTTATTGTAAACTTCAGGCTTTGGGATAAAAAGGGTAATGCTGAAATAACCGGATCGTATAAACTGTTTATAAAATAAATTTTTGCATACTAATTGCCCTTTACTTATAAAAGTGTTTTAGTCAGCTTCCCTGTTATTATACCATTGTTATAAACCTGCAAGGTGTAAGTGCCTTTCTCAAAATTATCTGCATTTAAAGAGAATTGAAGTTTTTTTACTTCCCCTTTTTTGTAATCAAAATTTATCTTGCTGGAGTATATTTTTTTCCCTTGTGATGTTTCAAAAGTACCCACATCCCAGTTAGAATTTTGCAATACTTTTCCATTGGGCTGTACCACCACAATCATTATCTCATTGTTACTAACCGGGTAATTATTTTTTACAGTAATTGACCCTGTAAACTTTTCTGTGTCGCCTGCGCTAAAGGTTTCGGTTTCTTTTTCATCCTGTAACTTCAATGAAGTAAGGCGCAAATCGGATACAATAAATGCCCGGGGCGCAACTGTCTTATTATTTGAATTTTTCGTAACCGCTTGTTTTATTATTGCAGGCTGTACACTTATTTCTCCCGGGGCCTTTAACTCATTCAATAACTTATTTAACCGGGTATTTTCATTTTCAACATCCCTGTTTATATATTGTAAGGCAGTTAATTTTTGCTGCAATTCCTTAATTTTCTCACTTGCCATTTTCATGTCAGGCACCGGGTTTCTGTTATTTAAAATAGCAGAAATTTCCCTGCGCAACTTATAAAATTCGCCGATATTAACATCAAGATTTCCATTGAGAGAATCAGCATTGTTGAAGGCCGAATCAAGGGAATTATCAAATGCCTGGAGTGTAGCTGTAAATTGTTGAAGTAAAGAATCCCTGCTTCCAGAGGTAATGATTATATTATCCTTACTGGTTAGTTCTACTACAGGTTTATAATCCGGCGCTCTATAATAAAAGTGGTAAAACACTGTAGCTAACAGGGCTACAGAAATGAGCAATAATAACGA
>JANMVB010000069.1:0-4997 GCA_031392305.1 Ferruginibacter sp. | reverse complement strand
CATGGGGCCAGGATGACAGCAATGGATAAAGCAAGCGACAATGCCAACGAATTATTAAAGTCGCTCAAAATAAGTTACAACAGGGCAAGGCAGGCAGCCATTACCACAGAGCTTACAGAAATTGTAAGTGGCGCTGCAGCATTGAACGGATAAAATAATTAGCTGATTAGCTAATGTGCTAATTTGCTAATGAAATACAAGTCATTTCGCAATTATTTTATGCTTTAGAGAATTGTCAATGATAATAACTTCATCAATTTAAAAACTGCCTATAATTAGCTAATTAGCAAATTAGCTAATTAGCACATTGCCTTAATGGAACTTTCACAAATAATACCACATATTGAAGCCTTGATATTTGCAAGCGAAAAACCCCTTACCAATATCGATTTGGTGGAGTTGCTCAACAATGCCATGGGCTTTATCGATGACAGGGCAACGCTCGACCAGGTAGAAGCAGCAGTGGAAGGTATTCATGAAAAATACAATGCTGAATTTTATGCTTTTGAACTAAAACAAAGTGGTGGCGGCTGGCAGTTTCTTACCAAAAAGGAATATCATAAAACAGTTGCCCAGTTAAATGGCGATAAGTTTTTAAAGCGCCTCTCTACCGCAGCTTTAGAAACTCTCTCTATCATCGCCTATAAACAGCCCATTACCAAAAGTGAAATGGAAGCAATTCGTGGCGTTAACTGCGATTATGCGGTGCAAAAGTTACTGGAGAAAGACCTGGTAATAATTGCCGGTAGAAATGAAGACGCCGTAGGCAAGCCGCTCATTTATACCACATCAAAATCATTCATGGATTATTTCGGCATCAACAGCACTGATGATTTACCAAAAATTACTGAAGTGCTGATGGAAGAAATGGTGCAGGCAACCCTGGTAAACACTGACCATGAGCAGGGTGACTATGACAATACCGAAATCAACAATTCAGCAACTGCACTTGCTGTAACTGAAGATGGGGAAATAGTAGAAGATAAAAAGGTAGTTGCTGAAGACACTACTGCTGATGAAATTGAAACAGAAGTTGAAGTAGATGAAGCAGCAATTAAAACAGAAGATAAACAGGTAAAACACGAAGACGATACTTCGGAGTCATAATCTTACAATAGAAAATATTTTTATTAAGGTATGACGAAGCATGTTTCTCATACCTTTTTTTATAAATAGGATTACTGTACAGCAAAAGAATAAAAGGAAACTATAGCTTTAAGTCAGTGTTTTCCGTTAGCAGGGTCAGCCCCCTCTACTTCGGAGAGGGCGGGGGGTGAGGTCATAGCAAGCTTGAAATTTAGCAGATTAAAAACTAACCAAAACCAATCACCATCAATTACCAACACATACATTTTAAAACATGCCAAAAAATTTAACCCACCAGCAATTAATTGAAATCGCAGACGAATTCGGAACCCCCGTTTATGTCTATCATGCAGAACGCATCGGGGAGCAATTTAAAAAATTACAAAAAGCATTTGCAGGTTGCAACGCACGATTTTTTTATGCCTGCAAAGCACTTACCAATGTTGCGGTGTTAAAGTATTTGCAGTCCATTGGTGCATCGCTCGATTGTGTCAGCATCAATGAAGTAAAGCTTGGCTTGCTGGCAGGTTTCGATAAGCAGGAAATTTTGTACACACCCAATTGTGTTGACTTTCAGGAAATAATTGAAGTAAAAGAACTCGGCGTAAATATCAACATCGATAATATCTCCATCCTTGAGCAGTTTGGCCATAAATTTGGCAACAGCTACCCCGTTTGCATCAGGCTCAATCCGCATATAATGGCGGGTGGAAATTATAAAATATCAACCGGCCATATTGATAGCAAGTTTGGAATTTCCATTCACCAGATGCGTCATATTGAACGTATTGTAAAAAGTACCAACCTCAATGTAACCGGCATTCACATGCACACCGGCAGTGAAATAAAAGATACCCGTGTTTTTTTAGAAGGGCTGGAGGTAATGTTTAATACCGCCACTCATTTTCCCAATCTTCAGTTTATCGATTTGGGCAGCGGTTTTAAAGTGCCTTACCAACACGGCGATGCAGAAACAGATATTGCTGAACTGGGTAAAAAAGTGTCGCAGGCATTTATAGATTTTGAAAAAGAAACCGGCAAAAAATTACAGGTGTGGTTTGAGCCCGGTAAATACCTTGTTAGCCAATGTGGTTACTTTGTGGTAAAAACAAATGTCATCAAACAAACGCCTGCAGCGGTTTTCGCCGGGGTAAACAGCGGTTTCAATCACCTCATTCGCCCCATGATGTACGATGCTTATCACCATATTGAAAATATCAGCAACCCATCAGGTGCCGAAAGAATTTATAATGTGGTCGGCAATATTTGTGAAACCGACACCTTTGCCTGGGATCGTAAATTGCACGATGTACGTGAAGGCGATTATCTCGTTTTTAATAACGCCGGCGCCTATGGTTTCGAAATGTCATCCAACTTTAATTCACGGTTAAAACCTGCAGAAGTAATGGTTATAAATGGCAAGCCACAGCTCATCCGCAAAAGAGATGTGTTCGAAGATCTGTTGAGAAACCAGGTGCTTTAATTGCTTCGGTTATTACTATTAAAAGCTCACAGTTAACTATTGTGGGCTTTATTTTTTTGGATAATTTTAGCTGCGGTTTGCATCCATCATTTTTTCATTAATACCCAAAGTAATTTTTTTTTAGTCAGGCATTTGTTCCCTGATTAAGCTTCATTGGCAGCTTGTCTCGACAGCGATGACGAGATCGCATCTCTATACAACTAAATGTTTTTGTTGTCCGGGCAAATGTTTTTCAATTTAGCTTCATTGGCGTCGCACTCTTATACATTTTATCATTAGGGAACTTTGCCCATATTGTATATGGAAAATAGCAAACGGTATTTAGATCGGATATAGGGACGGCCTCATAAAAAAGGCGTTAAGAAAATTTGAATGATTGTCGTTAAGAAATGAAATTGATGTTACAAATGCCCGGCTTTATTATTAGCCTGTAAGTCGCACATATGTTTGGGTATATTCTAAAGCTGTGACTAATTTCATTTTAGACAAGCATTCAAATTTTTAGCCTTTTTTTATGCAGCCTTGATTTTTTTTGTTTCTTTTTTTTATCAAGAAAAAAAAGAAAATAATGTCTTCAAATCATTGAATTGCATGAGAAAGCATTTCCATAGTTGTAATGAGCAAAACATTAGCCCGGCTTATTTGGGTTCACTTGTACTTCATACAATGTGGATATTTACCCACATAATATTTTCCGCTTATAATTTTTTGTTACTTACTGCAATCAATTTTTCATGTATTTCCATCACCTGTGGAATTACCAGTTGCGCTTCATCATTATAAATAACGTAGTTGCATAGCCGCATTTTTGTTGCTTCATCCATTTGCTTATTCATTCTTGCAATTACTTCATCACGGGTAATATTATCCCGTTGCATCACCCTCTCCATGCGCAGGTCTTCCGGCGCTGAAACACCAATTACATAATCAAGATTTTTCTCTGCACCACTTTCAAAAATGAGTGCGGCTTCTTTAATGGCGTACGGGGTTGTTTGCAGTTGCATCCATTCTGCTGCATCCTTCAATGTGGCGGGGTGTACAATAGCGTTAAGGTGTTCAAGTTTAGCAGGATTATTAAATACCAGCGATGATATGTAACTCCGGTTCAATACACCATCTGTGTAGGCAGCTACACCAAAAATGTCTGTCAATTTTTCTTTGATTACCGCATCTTCATTCATCAGTTTTTTAGCGGCATCATCCGCATAATACACAGGAATACCCAGCACTTCAAAAACTTTTGCAACGGTACTTTTACCACTGCCGATGCCGCCTGTAATTCCAACTTTTAAGATCATTTGTAATAATTGAAAGGCTGTAAAGTAAAAAACCGGCCGCTGCTACACGACCGGTTAAAATTATCCATTAAAAATTTTATCCTAAGCGAAAAACTGAAAGATCTTCAATCCATACAAGCTCCTATATAGTCACCCCTTTAGGGGGTAGGGGGTTATGCTTTTGTTTCCGCAACCGGCTTGTTAAGGCTGGAGCTCATTTCCATGCTGATGGTGCTTTTTTCAATCTTCAGATAACTGCCCGGGCTTACTTCCAGCATCAAAGTACCATCTTCATTTACTTTATTAATGGTACCGTGTATACCTGCAATGGTTACTACCTTATCACCTTTTTTTAGATCGGTGATAAATGTTTTTTGTTGTTTTGCTTTTTTTGCCTGCGGCCTTATCATAAACAGCCAGAATACCAGGATCATAGCGCCCATCATGATTGGTGTTGTCCACGAACTTGTCCCGGAACTAACCTGTAAAAGAATACTTAATAATTGCATATTGTTTGTTTATTTGTTTTATAAAATTTTAAACCTGTTTATTTTTTTTCAACAACAGTACCCATTAAAATTAAGGGGGTAAATTCGGGGTTGGCATTTGATGTTACTGTAATGGTTTTATGCGCTTCGCCAACCCGGCCCTTACTATCGAAAACTATTTTTATAAATCCGATCTGGCCGGGTAAAATTGGTTTTTCAGGTTTTTCAGGAACAGTGCAGCCGCAACTTGCAGATGCCTGAACCACTACCAATGGTTTGGTACCGGTGTTCTTAAAACGATAACTGTATTCCACTTTGTCACCGTCGGTTACTTTACCAAAATTATAAACGGAGTCAATTATCTGAACAGTTGTTGAATCTTTTAATGCCAGGGCTTTCCTGGTTTCGATATCATCGGCAATTTTATCTTTATGCCTTACATCGCATGAAATAATAGCGCCGGAAACAAACAAAAATAAAATGTACTTTTTCACTGTTTAATTTTTTGCAAAGTTATTTATATGGTGCTGTTTTTATAACTCTTCTTCGATATTTTATTTTCTGCAGATAACTCTTTGTGAATATTATCGAGTAGTCCATTTACAAACTGCCCGCTTTGAACGGTGCTGTAATCCTTGGCCAGATCTATATATTCATTAATGG
>JANMVB010000045.1:0-17443 GCA_031392305.1 Ferruginibacter sp. | reverse complement strand
CAGATATAATGCTGATTGCTCCTTTAAGTTGTAATACACTTGCTAAGATGGCGGCAGGCATTTGTGATAATTTATTAATGGCTGTATATCTTTCCTCTACCTGCAAAGTAGCAGTGGCACCGGCAATGGATGAAGATATGTGGCTTCACCCGGCTACTAAAAATAACCTGCAAAAAATTTCATCTTTTGGTAATAGTGTAATTCCTGTAGCAACAGGTGAATTGGCAAGTGGTCTTTTTGGTGAAGGAAGAATGGCAGAAACCGAAGAAATATTAAAATGGCTGGAGAATTATTTTTCAATTGACCTTCCTTTAAAAGGGAAAAAGGCAATGGTTACTGCCGGGCCTACTTACGAACAGATAGACCCTGTTCGTTTTATAGGCAATAATTCATCGGGAAAAATGGGATTGGCTTTGGCGAATGAATTAACCAAAGCAGGAGCGGAAGTAACTTTGATTTTAGGCCCTTCGTCAATTATACCTTCCGAAAAATTAAACACAATAAGAGTTCGTTCTGCTGCTGAAATGTATGATGCTTGTATTTCAATATTTGCAGATATGGATATTGCAGTAATGAGTGCAGCAGTTGCTGATTTCACCCCCGCCCAAAAGTATATGGAGAAAATTAAGAAAAATGATAATAACCTTTCCCTGGAGTTAGTAAAAACAAAAGACATTCTTTTACATTTAGGTAAAATTAAAACCGGTAACCAGGTATTGGTGGGGTTTGCACTTGAAACAAATAATGAAGAAGCGTATGCAAGAAAAAAACTGACGGATAAAAAAGCTGATTTGATAGTACTTAACTCATTAAATGATACGGGTGCAGGTTTTGGATATGATACTAACAAAATAACTATTTTTGACAGGGCTGGGGGTGTAAAACATTTTGATACAAAATCAAAAGAAGAAGTGGCAAAGGATATTGTAAATTTTATTATACAATTTAAAAATGATGTATAAAATTGTAAGCATAGCAATAGGGGTGCTGTTTAGTATAAATTTACTAACTGCACAGGAGTTAAATGCAAGGGTAACGGTTAATAGCAGCCGTGTGGGAACAACTGTTAATAAGAATGTATTTCAAACACTGCAAACAGCGCTCAATACTTTTTTAAATAACCGGAAATGGACTAAAGATAATTTTGTAGTTAATGAAAAAATAGATTGTAGTTTTTTACTTAACCTGCAGCCGACAAATGATGCAAATGTATATTCTGCTTCACTTACAATACAGGCGGCCCGCCCTATTTTCAATTCTACTTATTTATCGCCAATAATTAATTTTCAGGATGAAGATTTAATTTTTAAATACATAGAATTTCAGCAGTTGGAATTTAATGAAAACAGGGTTGCAGGTACTGATCCACTTTCCTCAAATCTTACAGCGGTTTTTGCTTATTACGCTAATATGATACTGGCTTTTGATTATGCCTCTTTCTCTCAGCGGGGAGGCGATATTTATTTTTTGAAAGCGCAGAACATTGTTAACAATGCACCAGAATCCAGGGGCATTGCCGGTTGGAAAGCATTTGATGGCATACGTAACAGATACTGGTTAGTTGAAAATATGGTTAATAGCCGGTATGCAATTGTGCATGATATTTATTATGCTTACTACCGAACAGGCTTAGATAAAATGTATGAAGATGAAAATAACGCAAGAAAGGAAATGTTGAACGTTTTAAACCTGCTAAGTAATTTTAATGCTGATAATCCTAATACGATGATCAACCAGTTTTTTTTCCAGGGTAAAGCAAACGAGCTAATTAAAATTTTTTCAAAAGCTGCACAGCAGGATAAATTGAGGGCAGCCGAAATGTTGCAAAAAATGGATATTACCAATGCCGCCAGGTATAAAGATGAATTAAAATAATGAAGGTATCTTTTATAAGTATAATCGTAATTTTTATAACAGGATGTGCAAATAACAGCACGAAAAATACTGCTATATTAGAAAAGGAAAAGATGCAGGTTGTATTGTGGGATATCATGCAGGCAAATTCTTTTACTGAACATTTTGTAGTAAAAGATACTCTTAAAAATGCACAGGTAGAGAATATGCAACTTCAGCAAAAAATATTTAAGTTGCATAATACCAGCAGGGAGGAATTTTACAGAAGTTATAATTATTATTCTTCAAGGCCTGAATTGATGAAAACCTTGCTTGATAGTATTACTGTAAAAGGAGAAAGAGGCCGTACCAAAATGATAGAAAGGAAATATAACAACCCTGAAGTGAGGTGACATTTTAATAGGTTGAATTACTTTTAATCATGGGCGGTAAGCGTTATTTTCAAATTAAAAGGTAGGTAGTAGTAAACTTAAATCTCATTACCTTTTTCAAGAAAACCGAGGTACAAATTTCTAACATCTTTCACCAGCCTTTCTTTTGAATATTTGTTTATTACATTTTCATATCCAGATTGCCCCATTTTATCACGTAAGGATTTGTCTTCTATTAAACTGATAACATAATCTGCAAATTTTTCTACATCATTAATTTTTGTTAGGTAGCCATTTTTTCCATGAACGATTACATCTTGCACGCCACCTACATTGGTAGATACAACTGGTTTGCAGGCAGCTTGTGCTTCAATTAAAGAAACAGGTGTGCCTTCATTATAGGAGGTTAATGCTACAATATCTACGCCAGCCAATACCTGGTCTATTTCTGTTTCCCATGAAGTAACAACAATATCTGTATTGGACTTTGGATGGGTAACAAAAAAAGAGTAGCTCAATCCCAACTCACGGGATTTTTGTTCTATGACGGGTAATGACTCCCCATCTCCAATAATTGCAAATTTTACATTTTTACCTGCCCTTTTTTTAATGATAGCTGCCACTTCTACAAACATCTCATGATTTTTTATTGGTACAATCCTTCCAATTATTCCAATAATTATATCAGTGGTTGCAAAGCCGTATTTATTGCGAAACAATACCCTTTTGCTATCTTGGTCAATAGTGTATTTTTCAAGATTAAATCCCAGGGGTATAGTAAATATTTTTTCGGCAGGTGCAATCTTGTAAATATCTGCCAGTTCTTTTTTTTGTAAATCGCTGATTGCAATAATAGCATGTGTTCTTTTTGCAAGAAACCTTTCAAGGGAAACAATGAAAAACGAAATAGATTTATTAAAATACGAATGAAATACATGGCCATGAAAAGTATGCACAATCATTTTTACTTTGCATGAACTTGCTGCCAGTCTTCCGATAGCGCCTGATTTTGAAGCGTGGGTATGTACAATGTCAGGCTTAAATTCTTTGATTATTTTCTTTATTTTAAAATAAGCCCTTATATCATTAATTGGTAAAATGCTCCGCCGCATTTCAGGGATTTCAATAGGTGTAATGCCAAGTTGCCTGGCAAGATAACCTGCATCTTTTTCATAAGGATCTCTTTTGCCAACCAATAGCATTGTTTCAAACTCCGGCAGTAAGTAGGTAGATAACAGCGTAACATTTAGTGAAGGGCCACCTACAATAAGCCTGTTATGAATTCTAAGTATTTTATACATAAAGAGCCGAAACTATATCTATTGTGGAATAATATTTATTTTGCTCCCGATTAATAGTGGATATTTTGCCAGGGTGAAATAGCAGTAAGGATGTATTTTAATCATCGAAAGATTAATGGGGATATATCATTTTATAAAGACTGTAAGATAAGATATAAAACCTATAATCATAATAGTTTTGGGTGCATTCCCAATTGTTGCTCCATTATAAAGGTTGTGGTCGGTGAGAACGCCGGCCACGGCTGGCCGCCCTCGCTGGTGCCCTCACCAGCCAACGACAATTTGGAATGCAAATATTGGTTTACTGTTTTCCAAATAAAGAAGAATGGGTTGATTTGGCTGAACAAAATTGATTTAATTTTATCAAATACATAATACATTCATGAAAAAAGTATTTAATAATGCGATGGAAGTTATTGCCGATATTCACGATGGTTCGGTGATTATGCTGGGTGGTTTTGGGTTGTGCGGCATTCCTGAAAACTGCATAAGGGCATTGGTTAAAAAAGGGCCACGGCAGCTAACCTGTATTTCTAATAACGCCGGGGTGGATGATTTTGGAATTGGGTTAATGCTGCAGCAAAAACAGGTAAAGAAAATGATAGCTTCTTACGTAGGTGAAAATGCAGAGTTTGAAAGACAACTGTTGAGTGGCGAGCTGGAGGTAGAATTGATACCACAAGGCACGTTAGCTACCAGGTGCATGGCAGCCGGATATGGGATGCCCGCTATTTATACGCCGGCTGGTGTTGGTACCGAAGTAGGCGAAGGAAAAGAAGTAAGGGTTTTTAATAACAAATCATACTTGCTGGAATATGCTTTTGAAGCTGATTTCGCATTGGTGAAAGCCTGGAAAGGCGATACAGCGGGCAATTTAATTTATAAAGAAACTGCCAGGAACTTTAACCCGCTGATGGCCATGGCAGGAAAAATAACCATTGCTGAAGTGGAGGAATTGGTTCCTGGAGGCCAGCTTGATCCAAACCAGGTTCATACCCCAGGAATTTATGTGCACCGTATTTTTGAAGGGGTTGATTATGAAAAAAGAATAGAGCAACGGACGGTAAGGAAAAGCTAATATGCTGATTTTTTTCTTTATAAAATTTCACTTTAGCTATAGCGGACAAATGATAATTTATAACTAGATTTTTATTGCACCAGCTAAGTAGCAATGAGCAACATCGTTGTGTCACTCCCTTGTACAGAAAATCTATGGGGAGCTTTAATTACGTTTTTAATTAAAATGTAAGTCTGTTTTTTGGACTTTGCTACAAATTAAAATGCTATGATTTTTTTCACTCTTACCGATGTCTTTAAGTTTAATATTTTTTATCGTTACAACGTGGGTAAAGCTCCCCAATGGTATGCGGTACAAGGGAGTGACACAACGCTGCTTAATTGAAATACAAATGTTTGTTACCAAATAAAGATGCTGAAAAAAATAACAAAATTGCATTTTATAAAAACATCAATCAGCGAGGCAGCCAGTTCTAAAATAATAAACGGATAACTCTTATTGATGAGCTTCATTAGCAAATTAGCAAATTAAAATATTATGCTTAATAAAAATCAAATTGCCCAGCGCCTGGCCCAGGAGTTAAAAGATGGGTATTATGTAAACCTTGGTATTGGTATCCCTACACTTGTGGCCAATTATATTCCGGAAGGATTAAATGTAGTGCTGCAGAGTGAAAATGGATTACTTGGTATGGGGCCTTTTCCTATTGAAGGAGAAGAGAGCCCTGATTTAATTAATGCAGGCAAGCAAACCATCACCACCATACCTGGCTCCGCTTTTTTTGATAGTGCCATGAGCTTTGGTATGATAAGGGCCGGTAAGGTTGACCTGACAATTTTAGGTGCAATGGAGGTGAGTGAGAAAGGAGATATAGCTAACTGGAAAATACCAGGGAAAATGGTGAAAGGAATGGGCGGCGCAATGGACCTGGTAGCAAGTGCACAGCATATAATTGTTGCAATGATGCATACCAATCCTAAAGGTGAATCTAAATTATTGCCTAAATGTTTGTTGCCACTTACCGGGCTTGCCTGTGTAAAAAAAATTGTAACTGAACTGGCTGTAATTGAAGTAACGGAAGAGGGTTTTAATTTACTAGAAAGGGCACCGGGAGTAAGCGTGGAAGAAATTGTTGCTAAAACTGCTGGTAAGCTTATTGTGAATGGAGAAATTCCGGAAATGAGCATATAAAAAAATCCCCCCGGTACGCTGAGTGCTCAGGTACACAGGGAGATTTGTTGGCAAACAATCGCTACTCTCACAAAACTGTTGGTGCCGAAGCCAATATTTCTTCGGTAACACCTTCAGCATATTTTTCAAAATTATTTATAAATAACTGAGCAAGTTCTTTTGCTTTTAAATCATATTTATCCTTATCCTTCCAGATGGTTTTTGGGTCCATAATTTCTATCGGTACCCCGGGACAACTGGCAGGTACCATCATTCCAAAAACGGGGTGGTTTTCAAAATCTACTTTATCAAGTTCACCTTCAAGCGCTGCAGTTATCATTGCACGGGTATAAGCCAGTTTAATCCTTTTTCCAATACCATAAGGCCCGCCACTCCAGCCTGTATTAATTAACCACACTTTTACCTTGCCCGCCTTCATTTTTTTACCCAGCATATCAGCATACTTACCAGGGTGCAGCGGAATAAACGGAGCACCAAAACATGCACTGAACGTGGCTTTTGGTTCTGTAACCCCTGCTTCTGTACCTGCCACTTTTGCTGTGTAACCACTTATAAATTGGTACATGGCCTGTCCGGGTGTAAGTTTACTAATCGGAGGAAGAATGCCATAAGCATCGCAGGTAAGAAAGAAAATATTCTTAGGTATTTTACCAACGGATGGTTCCAGCGCATTGCTAATATAATCCAAAGGATAGCTTACCCTGGTATTCTCGGTGATTTTCTTACTTGAAAACTCGATGCGGTTACTTCCGTCAATAAATGTAACATTTTCTACCAAAGCACCGGGCTTTATTGCCTGAAAAATTTCGGGTTCTTTTTCTTCGCTTAAATCAATCGTTTTTGCATAACAGCCCCCCTCAAAATTAAAAACGGAATCATTGGTCCAGCCATGCTCATCATCACCTATCAAAAACCGGTTTGGATCTGCACTTAATGTAGTTTTTCCTGTGCCACTCAATCCAAAAAAAACAGCCGTGTCGCCTTCCCTGCCCATATTAGCAGAGCAATGCATACTTAATACGTCCCTGTCATGTGGGAGTATAAAATTCAATACAGAAAAAATACCTTTT
Source organism: Ferruginibacter sp. (assembly GCA_031392305.1). Lineage (GTDB taxonomy): Bacteria > Bacteroidota > Bacteroidia > Chitinophagales > Chitinophagaceae > Ferruginibacter. The sequence goes on along the minus strand of JANMVB010000045.1, from coordinate 10,638 downwards.
TTTATTTCACCGGTGTAGGCTGTGCCGCCAATTAGTATTGTTTTTTTTGTAAAACTGATAATGGCAAAATTATGTTGGCGGGTACCGTCAGTAGCAGGATTTGCTTTAAAACCAGGTGCATGTATCACCTGCCAGTCAACTTCAAAATTTTCAAGTTCTTCTTCACCTGGCCTCAAAAACATATTGTAAGCAAATAAATTACTCCAGGGGTGCTCGTTGATTACCCTTATATTAAGGCGATATTCAGGTTGGGCACAGGCATAACAATCACGGACCCACAATTCTTTTTTCTCCAGGTAAGCCAACATTTGCTGGTGCAGTTTATCAAAGTATTTTGCTTCAATTGGAATATTGAATTCGTTCCAGTTTACAGCAGATGCAGTAATATCATCTTTTACTATAAATTTATCTTTGGGGCTACGGCCGGTAAATTCACCGGTTTTAATAACCAGCGCACCGGTATCGCATAAAACCCCTTGCCCCCTTTTAATTGTTTGTGAAATAAGTTCGTCTGGAGAAAGTTGATAATAAAGATCTTTGGCCACATTAAAGCCGATATTAATAAGTTTTTTGGCAGGCATGGTAAGCATCGTTGGAACTGACATAATAGGGCAAACATTTTATGAAAAATCAGAGTAAAACCAAAGGTATGTTTTAGATTTTTTAAAATATTTTTAAAAAACAGGTTTGAATTATGACTTATTTTATCATTTTGTCATAAGATTTGCAAAATTGCAATCGTTTGCGGTATTTTTAAACAAGATTGAACAATCTGGCAGAATGATTGAATGGCATAAATATTTTATTTTTTTTAAATTTTTTATTGAATAACAAATGAATTTTTGTGAGTATTTTAAACGGCATTTTAATTAAAGAATAAATCTACAAAGTACGTTTTTACAAAATCCCGATTTTTCAGGAAGGTAGAGGGCGTATATTGCAACCTGTAAAAAAGAATTATGAAATACCTTCCATTGAATGCAGAAATATTTGTACAAAACAGGGCCAGGTTTGTACAAAAAATGGAGAAAAATTCCATTGCAATATTTAATAGCAATGATGAGCTGCCTACCAATGCCGACCAGTTATACAAGTTTAAGCAGAACGCCGATATGGTCTGGCTCACAGGTATTGAGCAGGAAGATACCATGCTGATTTTATACCCCGATAACCCTGATCCAAAATATAAAGAAGTGTTGGTACTGGTCCGCCCCAATGAGTTGAAAGAAAAATGGGACGGTCACAGGTTACGAAGAGAAGAAGCTACGGCCATTTCAGGAATTAAAACCATAATATGGCTTGATACATTGGATGCTCAACTACAGCCATGGGTACATTGGGCAGACACTATCTATCTCAATACCAACGAAAATGACCGGAAAGCAAACCTGGTGGCTGTAAGGGATTACCGCTATGCCGCCATGATGAAAGAACGGTATCCGCTGCACAATTACAGGCGCAGTGCCAAATTGCTAAAAGAGTTAAGGGCAATAAAAACCCTGCTTGAAACAGAGGTGATGCAAAAGGCCATGGATATTACAGAAAACACTTTTAGAAAACTATTGCAGTTTATAAAGCCGGGTGTAATGGAATACGAAATTGAAGCAGAAATTTTGCACTCCTTTTTAATGCATCGGGCTACCGGACAGGCATACGGTTCAATCATCGCAAGTGGCGACAGGGCCCGTACATTGCATTATGTTGAGAACAACCAGGAGTGTAAAGATGGCGAAATGATATTGATGGATTTTGGTGCAGAGTATGGTAATTATTGCGCCGACCTCACCCGGACAATTCCCGTAAACGGCAAGTTTACAAAGAGGCAAAAAACTGTGTACAACGCCTGCCTTCACCTGCACCAATATGCTGCTTCAATTTTAAAACCGGGCATAAGCATTATTGATTATACTGAAAAGGTAGGTGATGAAGCCAGCATTGTATTTCAAAAAATCGGGTTGCTGAAAAAGGCTGACATTAAAAATGAAGACGCTGAAAACAGGGCCTATCGAAAATATCTCTACCATGGGATATCGCATCATTTAGGCATTGATGTGCATGACCTGGGCACCAGGACTGAGCCGATTAAAGCAGGCATGGTATTCACTATAGAGCCTGGCATTTATATTGAAGAAGAACAAATGGGCATCCGAATTGAAAATAATTTTTGGATAACAAAAAACGGCAATAAGGATCTTATGAAAAATATTCCAATTACTGTAGAGGATATTGAAGCATTAATGAAAAAATAAAAAATCTATTACCTTTACGTGAAGTACAGTGAGTTAATAAGGATATTAAAAAACGGAACGGCTGGTATGCAGTTAGGCAAAGTGGAAGCCATGTGATAATGCAGCATCCGGATAATGACGAACAATTAACAGTGCCCAACCATGGGAGCAAAGAGATAGGTAAGGGGCTGCAGGAGAAAATATTGAAACAGGCAGGATTAAAATAATCTTTTGTATGAGTAAAATAACGATAACAGTAGAAAAAACGAATACAGGTTTTTCAGCAGGCGCCGATAAGTATCCTGTATATACAGCAGGGGATTCTTTGCAGGAAATAAAACAGAATATCACCAATGCGCTGAACCTTTATTTTGAGCATAATAAAAAAACGCTAATAAAAGAAGACGCTGTAAAATTGAAGATTGATATACCCTCTTTTATTGAATACTACAAAGTCATAAATTTTAATGCACTCTCTGTGCGTATTGGTATGGATGAAAACCTGCTTGCGCAATACTCAAAAGGTACCAAAAAGCCATCCGAACTACAAACAAAACGCATACTGCATGGCGTACAAAAATTAGGTAAAGAATTAGCATCTATAAATTTTTAAGTATTACTAAAGTAGTCTTAACATCTTCTTTATATTTACAAATCCTCATTTGGTTATTTTGCCACATTTTTAATACTTCAAAGTACTAATTGTATGAAACTATACATATACAATTAAGGAGAAAACAGAAAATAAAAGAATGAAACAAATACCCAATATTTTTACACTGCTTAATCTTTTTTTTGGATGTATTGCCATAGTTTTCGCATTGCAAACAGACAGCATTATTATCTATACAAATGATGAATTTACCAGCAGTTTCAACATTCCGGAAAAGTTAGCTTATGCGTCGCTGTTTTTATACCTGGCCGCCCTCGTGGATTTTTTAGATGGCTTTGTTGCAAGGATTTTTAACGTAAATTCTGAGATGGGCAAACAACTGGATTCCCTGGCAGATGTGGTAAGTTTTGGGGTAGCTCCGGGGGTAATATTATTTCAATTACTTCGTATGAGCATTATACGGGAAGAAAACGGATTGGATGCTTCCATAGGTTGGTTGCTGCCAGCCTTTATTGTTAGCTGTGCCGCTGCTTACCGGCTGGCAAAATTCAATTTAGACACCACACAGCATTATGGCTTTAAAGGTGTTCCCACTCCCGCTGTTGGGCTTTTAGTAGCATCTTTTCCGTTGATATTACATTATGGCAGTAACCTGATGAATGTAAATAGCCTGCTCATCAACAAATGGGTTTTATATGTGTTGATCATTGTTGTAAGCTGGCTCATGATCAGTAACCTTTCGATAATGGCCTTTAAATTTAAAGATTACTCCATTAAAAATAACCTGCCAAAACTTACATTGATATTAACCGGCATTGTATGTATTGTGTTTTTAAAATGGCTGGCTGTTCCGGTTATTTTCATTGCTTACATTATTTTATCTTTGCTGCTCAAAAATAAAACTACCACATGACCTATACTGCGCAGGTAAAAGTAATGCCATTAAAAGAGTTGCTCGACCCACAGGGAAAAGCCGTTTTAAGTGGGTTTAAAAATTTAGGATTAAATGGAATCCACGATGTAAGGATCGGCAAAAACATTACACTACAAATTGAAGCTGAAACAGCAGAAGCTGCCAAACTAATTGCTGGTGAAGCCGCTTCAAAACTTTTGGCAAACCCGGTGATGGAGATGTTCGAAATTATAATCAATTAAATAATGAGCAATACTGCACAACGGATAAAAAAGTGAATGAATTTTTTTGTCCAGGCTGTGAAGCAATGTGGCTGCATCGTTGCATCGCCCTCTTATACTAAATACCAATTGGGATCTTTAATTACATTTTACCCATTGTGCAGTATAATTAGCTAATTAGAATTTCCTTATAATTTTTCTGGTGCTTTACATCATTAGCAAATTAGCACATTAGCAAATTTAGAAATGCTCTACATTGTTCCCACACCCATCGGCAACCTGGCAGATATTACCTACAGGGCAGTTGAAATATTAAAATCGGTTGACCTGATATTGGCAGAAGATACCCGTACTTCAGCCGTTTTATTGCAGCATTATCAAATACAGAAACCAATAACGCCGTATCACCAGCATAATGAGCATAAGATCATTCATCACCTGGCAGAGCAGTTACAGGGAGGTAAGGTAATGGCTTTGCTTACTGATGCCGGTACCCCCGGCATTAGCGACCCTGCTTTTTTATTGGTAAGGGAATGTGTAAAGCAAGGCATTAAAGTTGAGTGCCTGCCCGGAGCAACAGCTTTTGTACCCGCATTGGTTAACAGCGGTTTGCCCATGAACAGTTTTTGCTTTGAAGGTTTTCTTCCCCTTAAAAAAGGCCGCCAGACTTTTTTAAAAAAGATAACAACCGAAGAACGAACCATGGTATTTTACGAAAGCCCGATGCGGCTTGTAAAGACCCTCCATGATTTTATTGAATACCTTGGCGCAGACAGGCAATGTTGCGTAAGCCGTGAACTTACTAAAAAGTTTGAAGAAAATTACCGCGGCAGTTTACAGGAAGTGCATGATTATTTTAATACCAAACCGGTAAAGGGAGAAATAGTTATTGTGGTGGCCGGAAACAATGCCTGAGTTATAAAAATGCGGACTGTTTTTTATTTATCACGTGGGTAAAGCTCCACATAGGTATGTAGTACAAGTGAGTGACACAACGATGTTGCCCATTGCTTCTTAGCCCGTTCAATAATAATAAATTTTATAAAAAAGCATTTAACTTTTGCATTCAACTCAATTACCGAATTTTGCCCATCTTAAATTTATAAAATGACTAAACTTTTTTCTGTATTTCTTTTGTCTGCAATCGTTTCTTTTTCTGTAACAGCACAGCCGGGTCGCTGGCAGCAACGTGTAAAGTACACCATGAATGTGGATGTAGATGCGTCAACAAACCGTTTTACCGGCACACAAAAATTACAGTACACCAACAATTCCCCGGACGTTTTAAATAAAGTTTTTTATCATCTTTATTTCAATGCTTTTCAGCCCAACAGCAGTATGGATGTTCGCAGCCGGGAGATTGGTAAAATTCTTGTAAATGGCCGACCCGATTGGGATGCCCGGGTAAGGGACCGTATCAGCAAATTAACAGATGAGGAGATTGGTTACCAGAAAATTATTTCTTTAAAAATGAATGGCGTACCCCAACCATTTAAATATCATGAAACGATACTGGAAGTAAACCTAACCAAAGCTATTGCACCTAAATCAACCGTGGTATTGGATATGGAGTTTGAAGCACAAATACCTTTGCAGGTCCGCCGCAGTGGACGGGATAATCCGGCTACGGGTGTACGCTACAGCATGAGCCAGTGGTACCCCAAACTATGCGAATATGATTATGAAGGCTGGCACCCCACACCTTACGTGGCCAGGGAGTTTTATGGCGTATGGGGCGATTTTGATGTAACCATTGCCATTGATAAAACATATAAGATTGGTGGTACCGGAGTATTACTGAATGCGGCTGAAATTGGCTGGGGATACGATGCCCCCGGTACAGAACTTAAGCCAACTGCAAAGGCTAAACGCAGCTGGCATTTTACCGCAGCCAATGTGCATGATTTTGTATGGGCAGCCGATCCGGATTTCAGGCATATTGTCCGCAAGATGCCGGGTGCTGGCCCCGCCCTGCATGTAATTTATAATTACAAACCCAACGATGGAAAAAATGATACTGCCTGGCTTACGGTAGCGGATGCTGCAGTATTTGTATTGCCATTTATTGAAAAGAAATTCGGTAAATATCCCTACCCGCAATATTCATTTATACAGGGTGGGGATGGCGGAATGGAATACCCCATGGCAACGCTGTTAAGTGGCCCCGGCCTTGGCACCGTTTTTCATGAATGGATGCATAGTTGGTACCAGATGATGCTGGGCACAAATGAAAGTATGTATGGCTGGATGGATGAAGGCTTTACTGAGTTTGCTACCGATGCTGTGGAGGCTTACTACCGGGATAAATTTGTAAAGGTCAAATATGCCTCCAGCAAAGCTTATATGAAAACCCTGGATTCCGTTGCAGCTTTATTGCCTGCTGAGCATAGTGGTAGTTACCGCTCTTACTACTTCCTGGTGCAAAGTGGATTGGAAGAACCCCTCACCACACATGCTGATCATTTTGAAACAAACGTTGCCTATAGCATTGCTGCTTATTCAAAAGGATTGGTTTTTATGGAGCAACTGGGCTACATAACCGGTGGCGATGTAAGGGATAAAATTTTATTGAAATATTACGAGCAGTGGCGCTTTAAACATCCCAACTCCGGCGATTTAATAAAACTGGCTGAAGATGTTAGTGGTATAAAATTAGACTGGTACAAAGAGTATTGGTGCAACACAACTAAAACAATTGACTATGCCATTGATAGTTTGTGGGAAGAAGGTGGTATATCTAAACTAAGGTTAAAACGAATTGGAAAAATGCCCATGCCCATTGACCTGCAGCTTAGTTTTAAAGATGGCACTACTGAAATGCACAATATCCCACTCAACCTGATGTATGGTACAAAGCCAAATGAAAATGCTGCTGAAACCAGAACGGTTCATGAAGAGTGGAAATGGACTCATCCAACGTACATCGTTGAATTTAAACGAAAGATAACAGACCTGAAAAAAGCAGCCATCGACCCATCAAAAAGAATGGCGGATGTTGAGCAAAAAAATAATGAACTGGAGTTGAATTGGTAGCCGGCACACAGTAATTGCTACTTTTATTTTAGAAATATATCGTTCCAAAATACCCACGAATTTAATGACAACCAGCAGTCAAATAACAACCCGGCGGGCTACCATTGCTGATGCAGAAATGTTATCGGTGATAGCTGCACAAACATTTTATGATACGTTTACCGGCACCTGTACCGAAGAAGATATGCAATCTTTTTTGGTAGAATATTATAACCTGCAACAGGTAAAGCAGGAGTTGGCGAATGAATTGGATTTCTATTACCTTGCTGAAGTAGAAGGCGAGGTGGTTGGCTATCTAAGGTTTATGGAAGACTATAAAAATTTTCCGGAAGTGGCGCAATGGAAAGCATTGGAACTTAAAAGGATTTATATAGTAAAAGAGTTCCAGGGCAGGGGGGTAGCGCAGATTTTAATGGACTTTGTATTAAAATTTGCAGCCGAAAATAAATTCCAGGTGGTGTACCTGGGCGTGTGGGAGCATAACCTGCGGGCACAAAAGTTTTACGAAAAATATGGGTTTGCCAACACCGGCCATACACACGATTTCCCCATTGGCAATACACCGCAAACAGACAACTGGATGTGGAAGTTTTTATAATGAAGAAACCTCCCTGTATTGAGGAGGTTTCTTTTTATTTTCCTGTGTTTGTATATCCGTTATCTTCCGAAAAATTTATTCACTGCTTCTATCCGGGTACCTACGTGCAGTTTTTCGTAAATATGGTACACATGTTTCCTCACTGTTTGCGGGCTGATATATAACTGATCCGCAATTTCTTTATATAACAATCCTTTCGATAATTTTTCAAGTATTTCTTTTTCTCTTTTTGAAAGTAAACCCAGCGACTCATCGGCAGGGGTTGTAGAAATATTTTTATGTTGAAAAGTGGCTACTACTTTGCGGGCAATCTGGCTGCTCATAGGGGCACCGCCTTCATATAATTCTTTAATGGCTTCAAGCAATTTATCCGGTGCAGTTTTTTTGAGCACATAGCCGCTTGCCCCTGCATTTAGTGCCTCAAATATTTTTTCATCCTCTTCGTAAATCGTACACATCATAAATAAAATTTCCGGGTTATATTCTTTCAAAAATCTTACTGCTTCAATGCCGCTCATACCACCCAGGTTAATATCCATTAACACCACATTTGGCTTATACATCGGTATATTTATGATTGCCTCCTCACCACTTACACAAGAGCCTGCAAGTGAATATCCATCGGCCATATCAATAATTTGCTCCAGCGCATTTCGTATGTCGTGATTGTCCTCTACTATTGCTACAGATATATTGTTCATTGTAACACAAAGGTCATATAAAACGTGCTGCTTACAATACCCTATAGTGAGTATATTTTGGTGTGGAAGATGTTTATAATTGTAATTAAGAACATTTGTTGCCCCGGCCATTCAGCTTTGGGCATTCCTGAAAAAATACCAGTCTATCGGCACAGGTCGGCGATTATGCAAATACACCAATGGTGGGTATTTACCCGGCATGTATATTAAATGCTTGCTACACCACTTCTGTCATTTTTTCTATCAACTGAAGCTTTACTATAAACTCGTTGAATGTTTCTTTAACCATTACTTCCGGCTGGTTAAGCAGGCGGAATTTTTCTTTGATATTGTTTAAACCTATTTGAGCGGAATTTACTTTAATGGTTTTTTTCTGCAGGTTATTATTAACTGTTAGCCAGCCATTGTTATCGGTGCTTATTTCAATTATCAAAGGTTTTTCTTTTAATACATTGTTATGCTTCACAGCATTTTCTACCAGTAACTGCAGGGTAAGCGGCGGTAATAAATAATTTTCTGAGTTGCGGTCAATACTTAGTTTCATTTCAATGCCTTTGCCATAGCGTGTTTTTAGTAAATGATAATAAGAGGCGATAAACTTTAACTCGGTTGAAAGCGTTACCAGTTCTTCTTCATTGTTGCGGAGCAGGTAGCGGTACACATTGCTCATTTCATCAATAAATTTTTCTGCCCTTTCCTTGTCTTCATGTATGAGTGATGAAAGTGTGTTGATGCTGTTGAACAAAAAATGTGGGTTCACCTGGTTTTTCAAACCCTCAAATTGGGTTTGCAGGTTTGCTTTTTTCAACTGCTCCGACTCCATGATATTTTCTTTCCATTTACTGAAAGTGTAAATGCCTTCATTAAAAGCGGTACCAATAATATCTGCAACAAAACCTGTGAGCAGAGCCCATTTTAATGTTTCAAACTCCGGCTGATGCCCGGCAATATTAACAGCCCTGTAAAAAAAGAAAAGTAATAATATCAGCAGTGGGGTAAGTGGCAGCATTACAATATTCCATACAATTATCCGCTTATAAACCTGGTTGATAGATGGGAATTGTTTTCTCATTTTTTCTGCAATAAAAATATGCAGTTGCGATGTAGTAAAACTTAAAGCAAAGGTTGAGATGGTTGCAAAAATGAATAATCTAAGTGTGTAGAAATAAGCATCACCAAACAACACATAGTTAAGCGTACATACAAAAGCCGGTACCAGTACCAATGTAAGCCAGATATAGGCAGGTTTTGTTTTTGCTTTATCCATAATATATTATGCAAAGGCTAGAAGAGTGAATTTAATTTTCTGATGTTCTTAAAAATCACATTTGGTTCGATCATCCTTTATTCTTATTCGATGCCATAGAAATATTCGTTTGCGAATTAAAATTCCTAACCCTAAATGTTATATCGTCTGTAATGTTGCCAATTGGTATGCAGTACAAGTGTGCGACGCAACAATGCTGCCCATAGCTGCTTCTTTGTTCGGACAACCAAAACAACTTCTTATTCTTTTATACCAGTTGCATATTTTAATGGCAGCGTTACCATAAATTCTGCATCTGTTTGCTTTACGGCAAAACCACCCAGTTCCAGTAAATCATATTTTGCTTTCAGGGTTTGCAAACCGGCACCACCTGTTTGCAGCTTAAGGCTTTTCTTTTGCAGGTTATTTCTTACGGTGAGGGTTTCGTTATTATTGGTTTCTATGCAGATATGCAGGGGTTGATTTTTCAATGCAATATTGTGTTGTATGGCATTATCCATCAGCAATTGCAGGGAAAGCGACGGCAGTTCATACTCATCATACTTATCATCGGTTTTTAACTCCATGCAAACTGTAATGCCGTACCTTGTTTTCATGAGAAAAAAATAGGAACGGATAAAATTCATCTCCTTATTTAAGGTAGCCAACCCCTGTTGGTTAAACCTCAGCATGTAGCGGTACACCTTACTCATTTCATTTAAAAACGTATCCGCCTTTTCTGTATCTTCTGATACCAGCATAGAAAGTGAACTGAGTGAATTGAATAAGAAATGAGGATTTACTTTTGTTTTTAAATTATCAAACTGCTGCTGTAATTGTTCCTTCTTAAGCGATTCATTATGCAGCAACGTATTTTTCATTTGGTCAAAAAGATACATGGTTGTATAGATTGATCCTATCAGCAAATTAACCATTAGTACCAGCAGCGTGATATTGCGAAGCAGTTGTTGTGTTACTTCAAAACGAAGCAGCGGTATTTGCTGATAAAACCAAACAGCAGATAAAATAAAAGCCATAGCTGTTATAAAAGCTGAGAGGTTTGTAAAGAAAATTCTTTTTAATGT
>JANMVB010000639.1:0-2270 GCA_031392305.1 Ferruginibacter sp. | reverse complement strand
GCGGAAGAAGTTTTTATCACCAATACCTGGCTCAGCGAAGGTGTGTATAAAGATATTTTTGACCTGATGGACCACAAGCCAACACTTAAAATAAATATCTCTGACAGCAACCAAAGTTTTACACCAATACTTACCGGAAACATAAATTGGGTGGCTTCATTGCATGCCGAACATTTCTGGCATGTATTTATCCGGTTTCCAAAAACGAATATTATTTATGAGCACAAAGAAATGATTTACACCAATGATGTAGCCCGTATGAGCAGGGATATTGAGGAACTGATATTTGAGCATAAGGATAAATTTTATGATAACCTTCAAGCCAGTGGAATGGTGCTCTTTGAATTATTAGGAAGTCGAAACTACATCACTAAACCTGCTGAGGCACCGGCAAAACTGCCACTGTTTAATTTGCCTTATTACGAAGGTTTAAATAAATACCATGATAAATATTGGCTGGGTATTTATCGCCGGGATGAATTGTTTTCCATCAACTTTTTGAAGGCATTGTGCCAGTTGTGTTTGCATACAAAAATTGGTCAGTTATGCGCCACCCCGTGGAAGACAATTATTGTAAAAAATATTGAAGAAAAAGATCGCTTGTACTGGAACAACCTGCTTGCCAAATACCAGGTAAATATGCGCCATGCTGCCAACGAACTCAATTTTCAGGTAGAGGATAATTGTAAAGATGGGCTGGCGTTAAAAAGTTTTTTAGTAAAATATTTGCACCAGGATGATACCCGGACTTTTGGAATATGCATCGGCATAAAAACCAGGAAAAAGAGCGAAGTATTCAGCAGTATACTCGTGAGGAAACGGGCATTGCTTACCATCTTTGGTATCAGGCTTTTTAATGTGTATGATATTTTATGCGCCAAAGATTTTAACCCCAACGAAAGAACGGGTGCTGTATTCAGCAAGGGCAATATGAAATTTTTATTGCCCGAGCAATTGCGCCGGGCCATATTATCCTTTTATGCTTACCAGCATACGGGCAATCTTGCCATTGCCAGGCCTGTAGTAGTAAAAAAAGAAACCATCACCGCACCGGTAAAAGAATTATTTGTACATCAATGCAGCCATTGCTTTTCGGTATATGATGAAAACTTTGGTGAGCCTGAAAATGGCATTTCACCAGGCACCTCCTTTGAAAGTTTACCTGCTTCATTTTGCTGTGCTTTGTGCGAAGGGGCCAAGGCAGATTTTGTAAAAACAAGCATGGCACGGCTTGGCCTACAGCCCGTTTAATGCTGCATGCGCATTAAAGTTTTGGAAGCATTTTTTTTGTTCTTCACTCAAAGGTTCAAACCAGGAGTTGATATGCTCCAGCATAAATTTCATGCTGTGTTTCAGTAACTGATTGCTTTGATATAACTGCCGGATATGTGCCAGGCCACGTGCTGTATATATAGCACAGAGCGGCTCCGGCTCTCCATTATTCGTAAAAACAAATGCATCATCATTTGTATCCAGGTGATAAATATCAAGCAGTTGTTTTAACACATCCGCATCCATTAATGGCATATCGCAGGCCAGCACAAACAAATCCTGCATGGGGTATTTTTCATGTACACTAAGCACACCACCCAGCGGTCCACGGATATCCAGCAACGGGTTATCAGTTATTAATTGTGCCGCATCAAACACCGTAGCATAATCATTGTATTGAAGCGTATTCACCGATACTATTACTGGTAATGTTAATTGTGCCATTTTATCAGCGGCTGCTTTTGCCCATGTGCCGGCATCCGGATGCATTTTTAGCATCCCTTTATCTGTACCCATCCTGGTACTTTGCCCGCCACATAAAATAACACCCAGCATGATAATGATTATTTATGAAAGATGATCAGTATGATGAGGTTTTGTATCTGCATGTCCCAGGCTTTTGCCGGGGCTTACCTCATCTCTTACCAGTTGTTTCAATTCTTTTATTTCGGGAAATCCACCATATTCTTTGCGATCAAATATCCGCTTGTCATTGATAGAGATATGAAAATCGCCGTTTACTTCGCTGGGTTGAAGTGTTACACCTTTAAGCTCATCATTAAAGGTAGTCAGTAACTCCTGCGCCATATAAGCGGACCGTAACAGCCAGTTACACTTCGGGCAATATTCAATGGTGATGGTTGGTTTCATGATTTTTATTTTTCTGAATATTAAATTTACTGCAAAACGAAAAATGTATAATTATTAATAATGCAGGCATGTTTTTATTTGCAATGATTAATCTGTTGATCAAATTTTATTTTTTGGTTGGGTCAAAT
>JANMVB010000624.1:0-10676 GCA_031392305.1 Ferruginibacter sp. | reverse complement strand
TTCAACGCCACCGGTAGCTGGATGCCGGAGGCAACAATGGATGCTTTTAAAGAGTATATGCTTTCGATTAAAGGCCCGCTTACTACGCCTGTTGGTGGTGGTATCAGAAGTTTGAATGTAGCGCTAAGGCAGGAACTTGATTTGTATGTATGCCTTCGCCCTGTAAAATATTTTGAAGGTGTGCCCTCGCCCATGTGGCAACCGGAAAAAGTAAGCATGACCATTTTTAGAGAAAACACAGAAGATATTTATGCCGGCATAGAATTTATGACTGGTACCCCGGAAGCAAAAAAATTATTGAATTTTTTGGTAGATGAATTAGGGGTAAAAGCTTTCCGGTTTCCTGAAACCACTTCATTGGGTATTAAGCCCGTGAGCAAAGATGGTAGTGAAAGGCTGATACGTTCTTCCATAGAATTTGCCATTGCCAATAAATTGCCTTCTGTAACCATTGTACACAAAGGCAATATCATGAAATATACTGAAGGCGCTTTTAAAAACTGGGGATATGAATTAGCGGAAAGGGAATTTGGCGGATATGTATATACCTGGAACCAATGGGAACTTACTAAAAAAGAAAGTGGCGAAGCAGTTGCGAATGAAGAAATGAAAATTAGTGCTGTTGGCGGCAAGGTGATTATTAAAGATGCTATTGCTGATAATTTTTTGCAGCAGGCCTTGCTGGCGCCGCAGGATTACTCTGTAATTGCCACGCTCAATTTAAATGGTGACTATATCAGCGATGCATTGGCAGCGCAGGTTGGTGGTATCGGTATTGCACCTGGTGCCAATATAAATTACCTTACAGGCCACGCTGTATTTGAAGCTACGCATGGCACAGCACCCCGCTTTGCAAATACAAATACGATGAACCCTTCGTCTGTTATTTTGAGTGGTGTGATGATGCTGGAATATATGGGCTGGAGAGATGCAGCAGATATGATTACCAATTCTGTAGGCAAAACTATCCGCAATAAAACAGTTACCATCGACTTTTATAATTTGATGAAGGATGCAACCTTGCTGAAGACGAGTGAGTTTGCAGATGCGATTATTAAGAATTTATAGGTGTATAAATTTTGATATATTTTTGTATTATCTAAAATAGCAGAGATGAAAGCAACAATAGAAATAGATGAAGACTTAATGAAAAAAGCATTAAAATATTCGGGGCTTAAATCGAAAAAAGATATTTTAAATACAGCTTTGGAAGCTTATGTAAAATATCAAATGCGCCTTAAAATGCTTTCATTACAAGGTAAAGTAAAGTGGGTTGGCGATTTGGATAAAATGCGGAGGAATGGGTAATATAGTTGTAGATAGTTCAGTTTGGATTGATTTTTTTAATAAAAAAACATCACCACAAATTGAGACAGTTAAAGCCCTGATTATCGCTCAGACGGTTACAACTAAAATAACATTGTTGCCATTAATTCTGCAGGAAGTATTACAAGGGATACATAATAATAAACATTACGAGATAGTAAAAGAAAATCTGCAAGGCTTCAATTATTTCAATTATGACGCATACACTTTTGCAATTAATGCTGCAGATCTATTCAGGTATTTGCAGAAAAAAGGTATTACGATCAGAAAAGCGAACGATTGCTTAATTGCTTCTCTTTGCATAGAAAATGATTTATCCTTAATGCATAACGACAGAGACTTTGATAACATAGCAAAACACACTTCACTTAAAATTTATAAATAAACAATGGCAAAAATTAAAGTAGCAAACCCCGTAGTTGAATTGGATGGAGATGAGATGACAAGGATCATCTGGAAATTTATTAAAGACAAACTAATTGTTCCCTACCTGGAACTGGACATTAAATATTATGATCTCGGGATGGAATACCGGGATGAAACCAACGACCAGGTTACCATTGATGCGGCAAATGCTATCAGGGAATTTGGTGTAGGTATTAAGTGTGCTACTATTACACCGGATGAAGCCAGGGTAAAAGAATTTAACCTGAAACAAATGTGGAAGAGCCCGAATGGAACCATCCGTAATATTTTGGATGGCACTGTATTTCGTGAGCCGATTGTAATGCAAAATGTACCCAGGCTTGTTACCAACTGGACAGCGCCAATCATTGTTGGCCGTCATGCTTTTGGCGATCAATACCGTGCAACCGATACTGTTATAAAAGGTAAAGGAAAATTAACCATGACCTTTACCCCCGAAGGTGGAGGCGAGCCGCAAACATTTGAAGTGTATAATTTTAAAGGCGACGGTGTTGCTATGAGCATGTACAATACTGATGAGAGCATCATGGGTTTTGCAAGAAGCTGTTTTAATATGGCCCTTAGTAAAAAATGGCCGCTTTATCTTTCCACAAAAAACACCATTCTCAAAAAATACGATGGCCGCTTTAAAGATATTTTTGAAGATATTTTCCAGGCTGAATTTAAAACAGCTTACGATGCAGCAGGCATTACTTACGAACATCGCTTAATAGACGACATGGTTGCAAGCGCACTAAAATGGAATGGCAATTTTGTATGGGCCTGTAAAAATTATGATGGCGATGTACAAAGTGATACCGTGGCCCAGGGCTTTGGCAGCTTAGGCTTGATGACTTCGGTATTAATTACACCAGATGGAAGCACTATGGAAGCAGAAGCAGCACATGGTACTGTAACCCGCCACTACAGGGATCACCAGGCTGGCAAACCAACTTCTACCAACCCGATCGCTTCTATTTTTGCATGGACGAGAGGCCTTGCATTCAGGGGGAAACTTGATAGTAACCAGGCATTGATTGATTTCTGTTTAGCGTTGGAAGCAGTATGTATTGAAACAGTTGAGAGCGGTAAAATGACCAAAGATTTAGCCGTTTGTATTCATGGAAATAAAGTAAAACATGGAGATCATTATTTAAATACAGAAGAATTTTTAGATGCCATAGATGAAAATCTAAAAAAGAAAATGGCCAATTAATTTATAGAGTTTTTGAAATTTTATTTGGGCAACATCTTTGTTGCCCATTTTTATGCCTTGTATTTTTCAGCTAATAATTGCAAGGGATATTATGTATATATTTTTTTAAACCCTTTTTTGTCCGGGCTTTTGAGGATTGATTCAGCATCGTTGCGTCGCCCTCTTGTACTATATACCAATTGGCAACTTTATCCACATTATATGTATAAACAAAATCAGGTTTTTGTAAAAAAATTATCTCCCCTTTACTATGATAACAGGCTTATGCAAAATGGGGAAATTGCAGGAGTTGGCAATGTAGCAAAGCACATTTGCTTTATGATGGAGTGAGGTAGCTTTTTCAAGCATGACTTCATTGGTTATCGTTACCGAAGGGTGAAGCACAACTTCTGTAAACTTTCCGCCACCATTTGCAGTTTCTGTCATGGTGCCTGTAGCCTGGTCTGAATAATTAGTTACAACAATACCTGCATCTGCACATAAATGTAAATACCAAAGCATGTGGCACGAAGAGAGTGAAGCCAGAAAAAGTTCTTCAGGGTTATGTTTGGTTTTATCGCCACGAAACGAAGGGTCAGAAGATGCTGCTATTTCGGTTTTATTTTCAACCGAAATAATATGGCTGCGTTCATACGACCGGTAATTTTTTGTGCCTTCCCCGGTGTTGCCCGTCCATTTTATATCCAGCGAATAATGATGTGATTTATCCATAAAAAATATTAAGCATGGCTATAGATGATAAACATATTTCTTTAACCGATTCAATATCATTTTTAAATTTTCCCTACTCTTAACAGCGTATGAAAATGTATTGTTTTTGTTGAGTTTCCGGGCCAGTTTTTTTGCAATTCATTTTTAATTAAAGGCATAGGGTTTTCATTATTTGCTTTAATATAATGCTGCACAGCCGACCAACTTTCGATATATCCTGCAAATTCATTCAGCGTCCATTCGTAATTACCTGACATTGCAGGAGCATTAATTTCTTTAAAAGGAAAAGGGATGGTTAAATATTTTTCCTCAATATAAATCCTTTCCTTATCCCAGTATTGGCCAACCACATTATGATAAAAATTTTGAAGGATAGTATCCGTTGTAAGGTCAACAACCGGAAGACCATACCCAATTAGGGCAATGATGCAATTGTTCCTGCCAGTTCTGTGCAACTCCTGGTAAAAACTTTCAAAATCAAACCAATGAATTGCCTGGCCTACCGTTATTAAATCAAAGCTGTCATCTTTAAATGAAGTAGTTTCTGCTCTTTCAATACTATAAAAAATATTCTCCTTTTCAACTGCGTTATTTATTTGTTGCTGGCTTATATCCGTAGCATATACTTTTTCAAAATATTGGGAGAGTTGAGCAGCCACCTGCCCATTGCCTGTTGCACAATCCCAGGCTGCCTGCCGATGATTAACCAATGATAGTAAAAATGGGTATAGCTCCGGCGGGTAGGTGGGCCGGTACTTAGCATATAAGCTTGATTGATTGCTGAAGTTATCTTTTGGTTTCTTCATTTGCTAAATAAATCAGGCAGGTTGTTTTTTAAAATTTCCGACAATTCTGCGGTGATAATTAATCTGGCCCAAGTGATAATTCAAATGCGCCAGGAGATGCATTAAAAAGTACAATTTAGACATGGGGTATCCCAACACTTCAGAGGGATAATTTTCATGTAACTGATCATCCTCCAGTTTTTTAAATGTTTCCTGAATTACGAATATCACTTTATCAATATCTTCTGTCAACAAAACTTTTGGTACATGCTTTAATGAAAATTCCAACTCCCTGTTACGAATATAACCTGTATTACCCAATGTGGCCCCAATATAAGTATTTAAATTCCCAATAAGATGCAGGCAAAGGTTTCCTGCGGAATTGTTGACACCATTAATGATTTCCCAGATTACAATTTCATCCTCATAAGCTTCTATTTCCTGCTGAAGCTTTTTTAAATCCCGGATAAAAAGCCTTTCAATATTTTCTTTTATCATGATAATTTCATTTGCAATGTCAACTATAATCCTGTAGCGATTGGCTACTGAACAATTTCAAAATAATTAGATTTTTAAATGAGCCGTTACACAAGATTATTTAATTTAAGATATTGCAACAGCATGATCGTTTTTGCATCTTTAATTTCACCGGTTTTAATCATCTCATTTGCTTCATCAATACTAATCTCCATCACTTCAATATCTTCCTGTTCGTGCGCTATGCCACCACCATCATTAATTTTCATTTCATTGTTGTATTCGGCTACAAAAAAATGCAATATTTCTGTAACAGACCCGGGTGACATGTATGCCTCAAATATTTTACGGACATGCGTAATTTTAAAACCGGTTTCTTCTTCTGTTTCACGCCGGATGCAATCCTCCGGATTATCATTATCCAACAGTCCTGCGCAGGCTTCAATCAGCATGCCCGATGGATTGCCATTGATAAAACTCGGTAGCCTGAATTGCCGGGTAAGTATCACTGTTCGTTGCTCTTTGTTGTACAACAAAATGACGGCGCCATTTCCCCTGTCGTAAGCCTCCCTGCTCTGCACCTGCCTGCTGCCATCATTTTTTAAATATTCGTAGGTAACTTTTTTGAGTGTGTACCAATTACTGGAAAGTATTTCAGTTTGCAGGATTTTCACTTTTTCATTTTGCATCTTAAAAGAATAATTACTAATTAAATATTGGTGAAACGTAACAGTTTTATTTATGGCGGCTAAAATAATGAATTTCTAAAAAGACAAGGATAGTTAATTTCGCAAAAAATTACGACCACTAAATTTATACTTCACAACGGATAAATTAATAGTATTTTGTTTACTCTATATTCAAATAAAATGGGGAAGGTTTAATTTAAAACGCAATTAAAGTTCGCCATGGGTATTTAGTACAAGAGGGCGACGCAACGATGTACCACATTGCTTCTTAGCCAGGACAAAAAAATAAATCCGGGAATTTAATTGCTGTGAAATATTACATCATATCAATGTATAACAATGAACGAAACGCAAAAAAATAATCCACTGCATGGCAAAACGCTGGAATATATACTTATCTTTTTGGTAAACCATTATGGGTGGGAAAATTTAGGAAGTATCATCCGGATCAATTGCTTCAACGAAAATCCGAGCATTCAATCAAGCTTAAAATTTTTACACAAAACAGATTGGGCTAGAAAAAAAGTAGAAGATTTATACATAGATGTTTCAGACAACTGATTACTTAAAAAAATTCCGGCAATTGATATTGCCGGAATTAAAATACAGTATGAGATTATAAAAAATAAAACTGATTAATATAACTGGAACCTTACCGGTAAAGTGTAGCGGGTTTTTACATTTTTACCTTTAATACGGCCGGGTGTCCATGTAGGCATTTTCGTAAATACACGTAAAGCCTCTTCCTCAATACCATCACCAATCTTGTTACCCATTACAATCGGGTTGTACACTTTGCCATTCTCATCCACAGCAAAGGTCATCTTAACTGTGCCTTCTGTGCTATTTTCTTCTGCTGCCACGGGATACACTATATTATCTTCAAAGAAACGCTCCAAAGCTTTTTGTCCGCCGGGGTAAGCCGGCAACACTTCAGTATTGGCATAAAATCCTTCTTTATCCATTTCCATGGTTGTTGATTTTGACCTGGCATCTGCAGGTAAAATAGTTACTTTACCCTTCCTGGCTTTTTTAACGCCTGTTGTAGCTTTAGAAGATGTATCTCTTTTCAATTTACCAACAGAATCCATGGTGGCTTTATTCATAGACGTATCCATTGACCGCATCGATGTATCTGCCGGTGTTACACCTGTACGATCGATCGCCATAGTATCAGTACGTGTCATCATCGAAGTGTCTGTTCCTGTTATGGTATCCGTAGAAGAACTGGTATCATTGCTTGCACAGGAGCTTATTAATAAACCCGCTACCATAGCTGGCAATAAAATTTTAGCTGAAAAGCTATTTACTATTTTTTTCATAAATCAAAAGTTTGTTGATAGTTATGTTTTTCAAATAAGGTGCCGTTTAGCAACTTGGTGGTTTTAAAGCCGTAAAAAATACCATCCCCCCAACAAATAAAAAAATGTACGGTAAAATGTACACAACCTGAGGAATTTAATCAACGCAGCGTTTGGAAATGAAAGCCCCGATTTTCACCAACATTACAAAAGTTATATCTTTGCATCGAAGAATTTCGATATGAGTACAAAAGGAAAAGTGTTAATGGCAATGAGCGGCGGTATTGATAGTACCGTGGCAGCCCTTATGCTACACAAAGAAGGTTATGATGTAATTGGCATAACCATGAAAACCTGGGATTATGCCACCAGTGGCGGCACTACGGGTAAAAAAGAAACAGGCTGTTGCAATCTTGATAGTTTTAATGATGCCCGCCAGGCTGCTGTGCAGCATGGCTTTCCGCATTTTATTTTAGACATCCGGGAAGAGTTTGGCGATTTTGTTATAGATAATTTTGTAGAGGAATATATTGCCGGCCGCACGCCAAATCCCTGTGTAATGTGCAATACGCATATAAAATGGCGGGCTCTGTTAAAAAGGGCCGATGCTTTGGGCTGCGATTATATCGCAACTGGCCATTATGCCCAAATTCACCAACATACCAACGGGCGGTATTTTTTACGTAAGGGTATTGATGAAACCAAGGACCAAAGCTATGTGTTGTGGGGCCTTCAGCAAGATCTGCTGAGCCGCACCCTGTTACCTTTGGGCACTTATCACAAAACTGAAATAAGGCAAATGGCCCACGATTTCGGCTACCCCGAACTTGCCAAAAAATCGGAGAGTTACGAAATTTGTTTCGTGCCGGATAACGACTACCGCGGTTTCCTCAAAAGAAATGTGGCAGGCCTGGAAGATAAAGTAGCCGGAGGAAATTTTATTGATAAAACCGGAAAAATTTTAGGGCAGCATAAAGGCTATCCATTTTACACCATCGGTCAACGCAAAGGCCTTGATATTGCGTTGGGCAAACCTGCGTTTGTAACCGGTATTGATCCTGAAAGCAATACAATTGTGTTGGGAGAAGAAGAGGACCTGAAAGGAAGTGAAATGAATGTGGCCAAAATAAACTGGATAAAATATGACGGCCTTGCCGAAGGCATGGAAGTGCTTACAAAAATCCGCTATAAAGATAAAGGTGGCATAAGTAACCTGTACACATACGAAAACGGGGTAAAAGTTCGTTTTTATGAAGATGTAAAGGGAATTGCTCCCGGGCAAAGTGCTGTTTTTTATGAAGGAGATGATGTAATTGGCGGTGGAATTATTCAAAGAACATCGGCCATTTATTAGTAGTTTTATTTTTTTGGTACAACATTTGTTTTTCATGGCATCATCGTTGTGTCACTCCCTTGTACTGAATACCAATGTGGTACAAAAAACGAAGACCCAAAGCAAATAATGGCAACCTATTAAAACGAGCAATGAACAATCAACCATGAACTATCAACTATGAACCATCAACTATGATTATATCATGAAAAGAATTCTTATCTGCGCCATTGTATCTTTCTCTCTTGTAGTAAGTTCCTGTAAAAAAGATCCTGAGATATTTGAAACAGCATCTATCAGCGACTTTGCACCATTGGTTGTAGGGAAATATATTACCTACCAGTTAGATTCACTGGTGTATCAAAATTTTGGTGTAAACCAGGCTATCATCAGTTACCAGGTAAAGCATGAAGTAACCGAGTTGGTAAAGGATAATCTTGACCGGCCAGCTTACCGCATAACCCGTTACATTCGCAAAACGGCGCAAAACCAATGGGTAGCAGATAATAGTTTTGTAGCCATCAATACCGGCTCATCTTTAGAGTTTATTGAAAATAATATGCGCTTTTTAAAATTGAAACTGCCGGTAAAAAATGGTTACTCCTGGAAAGGCAATTCATACATTGATACATACTCTTTTAACTCAGATGTAAAATACCTGGATGACTGGGATTATATGTATGATAGCTTAAACACACCGTTAACACTTGGTGCTATCAATATCGACAGCACATTAAAAGTAGATCAGCGGGATGAAATTATTGGTAACTCTGCAGATGCAAATTCGTACAGCGAGGTAAACGTTGGCTCCGAAAATTATGCAAAGGGCATTGGCCTTGTTTTCCGTAAATTTCTTCATTTAGAATATCAGCCACCCACTCCCGGCACCGGCGGTTCTTACACCGATGGCTCCTACGGCATTACACTTACTATGATTGATCATAACTGACCTAAAATGTTAGTCCTCTAAAAAGGGTTTGCTTAAAAAATTATGACAGGTTAATAACAAAAAACCATTGATGGTTTAAAGCGTACACAACTGCTTACAGTCTTTCTTCGTAAATTTAACAGCCTTTATAATCTGGTATCAATTTTTTTATGAAGAAATATCTGGTGTTTATTTTAATCCCCCTTGTTATTCATGCTGAGAGCATTGCACAATATTCACGTTATATAGTTAAACTAAAAGATAAAGCAGGTACTCCTTTTTCAATCAGTGATCCTTCAAAATTTTTAACCCAGCGAGCCATTGACAGGAGAACAAGATATAATATTCCTCTTGATCAAACTGACTTGCCCATTACGCCGCGTTATATCGACAGCATTCGTTTAGCAGGCAATGTGACCATTTTAAATTCAAGCAAATGGCTTAACCAGGTGTGTATTTTAACAACAGATGCAGCAGCACTTGCAATAATTAATTCTTTCAGTTTTGTTAGTGCTTCAGTACCCATTGCAGCAAGGGTACAAGCAATATCTACTCCTGTAAATAAACAATTGGAGGTGCCTGGTACAGGTGCTTCTTTTACACCCTTAAGGCCGCAAAGCCCGGCTGATATTTATAATTACGGATTAGCATATCCGCAAATTCATATGCACAATGCTGAATTTTTACACAATCTCGGCTTCAGGGGAGAGGGCATGCAAATGGCCATTATGGATGCCGGATTTTATCATTATCAAACGCTGCCAACTTTTGACAGCATCCGCAATAATAACCAGGTATTGGGCACCTGGGATTTTGTTGCCGGCGAGGCAAGTGTGAATGAAGATAATTCGCATGGCATGAGCTGCTTTAGCACCATTGCCGCCAACATGCCAGGCACTTTTGTAGGCACATCTCCAAAGAGTGGTTATTATCTTTACCGCACTGAAGATGTATCCAGTGAATACCCGGTAGAAGAACAAAATTTTGCAGCAGCGGCAGAAAGGGCAGACAGCCTGGGTGTTGATATTTTTTCTGTATCGCTGGGCTACAACACATTTGATAACAGCAGTTTTAATTACACGTATGCAGATATGAATGGCAACACCACCATCATCAGCAGGGCTAGTGATTATGCGGCACAAAAAGGCATACTGGTAGCTGTTGCTGCAGGCAATGTTGGTAATAGTGCCTGGCATTATATAACTGCCCCGGCAGATGCAGACAGCGTACTTACAGTTGGTGCCGTAAATGCAGCCCGGCAGGTGGCAGGCTTTAGTAGTTATGGCCCTACCAGTGATGGGCAAACGAAACCGGATGTGGCTGCTATTGGCCAGGGTTCGGTAGTTGCAAACCAAACAACCGGTCAACCTTCTTATGGTAACGGTACTTCATTTGCCTGCCCGATAATGGCGGGTATCGGTAGCTGTTTATGGCAGGCCTTTCCTGAAGTAAATAATATGGCAATTATTGATGCCTTGCGCAAATCATCGGATAAAGCAACTTCG
>JANMVB010000563.1:0-9797 GCA_031392305.1 Ferruginibacter sp. | reverse complement strand
TCTTCTTCGTATTTTTTAGGATTGAATTTAGAGGAACTGAATAATTTAAAACGGAAGTAAGGATCAATAAAATCCTTTGTTTTTGTAGGGGATAAATAATCCATATCCCTCAAATACTGGCTGAAACTCTGGCGGATGCTGGTATCTCCATAAGGGCTGATATTAGGCGGTGGATAAAGCGTAAACCTGCTCACTTCCTTTGTTCCCTTCATTTGTTTTTTCAGCTTAAGGTCACGGATATTATCGTTGTTGGCAAAATTGATAGAGTTTACTTTTACCTTGTTGCCTTTATTAATAGTAAAGATGAGGATTTGTGCATTCAGCAGGTTGGGGGCAGGTTGTTCAGACACATCAATGGTTACATTACGGAAACCCTTATCTGCATAAAATTTTTGAATGGCCTCCACTGCACTGATTTTCATATTGTCTGTAACTACCCTATCCTTCGATAAACCCACCTTTGTTTCAAGTTCGTCACGATCACCTTTTTTAACGCCAACAAATTTAAAATCTGCCAGCCTTGGCCTTTCAGTAATAGCCAGTTCCACATAAAGATCTTTTCCTTCAAGCCTGGTAAAAAATACTTCCACATTTACCACCAGGTTTTGTTTCCATAATTTGCTGATGGCTTTACTGAAAACATCCGTACCGGGAATAGTAATTTTATCTCCCACGGCCAAACCAGAAATGGAAATAATTAAATTCTGATCAAAAGCACGGGCACCTGTTACAGTAATTCCGGCAAGTGTATATTGTTTGGGAGGTTTTGCTTCAAAAATTCCAAGTAACTCAGGGTTTACGGAAGTTGGAAGTGTGTCGTTTTGGCTAAATGCGAATTGTGTACTGAAAACTGCGATAATCATCAATAAAAAATTCGGGTAAATCCTCTGCATCAATTGGTTTTTTTTACGAACGGCAATATACTTGCTCTTATGAAAACTATTTGTTAAACAATCAATACCCATTTGCCCTTGCATTTTTTATGTAAAAAGGCAGGTTGAAGGCAGATAAATTGCTGTGTTTTTTTGCCCGAAGGGCTACTGTTTTTCTATGCTTTACCGGATTTTTTTAAATGTAAAATTTCAAATCATCCCTGTAATTTATTGTGTTAACTTTTTAATGCTTCATTTATTTGTTGCCCGGTTTTACCAAATCTCCTCTCCCGGTTTTGAAAATCAATGATGGCTTCATATAAATTTTCTTTTCTAAAATCGGGCCAGCGGGTATTGGTAAAATATAGTTCGGCATAAGCCAACTGGTATAACAAAAAATTACTGATACGGTATTCGCCACTGGTCCTTATCATCAGTTCCGGGTCAGGAAATCCACTGGTAGATAAATAATTTTGCAGGGTATCCTGCGTAATACTTTCGCTATCAAGTATGCCCTTTTTTACATCTTCTGCTATTTTCTTTACGGCAGTCAGCAGCTCCCACCGGCTACTATAGCTTAAAGCCATTACCAGGTTCATCCCTGTATTTATCGCCGTTTCTGCCAACGCCTCGTTTAATTCATTGCGTGCTGTTTCAGGCAGCATATTCATGTCGCCAATTACATGAAGCCTGATATTATTTTTATTAAGCGTAGGCACTTCTTTACGAATGGTGTCAACCAGTATCTCCATCAGGCCGCTCACTTCATACGCAGGCCTGTCCCAGTTTTCGGTACTAAAGGCATAGAGCGTAAGATATTCAATACCCAGTTCAGCACAGCCCTCTACAATATTGCGTACACTTTCAACTCCATGCAGGTGCCCAAAAAGACGGTCTTCCCCTTTTTCTTCAGCCCACCTGCCATTGCCATCCATAATAATGGCGATGTGGCGTGGAAGCCTTTGCATATTGATCGTGTCCTTTAAACTCATACCAGGTAAAATTATTAGTGAGGGTGGCCCTCACTTTGGGGGGCAAAAGTAGTAAAAATTAGTTGCAATAAACGTTTTGGGCAAATGTTCGGAGCATATAAAATTTTTCACCACATTCATCATTAAAAGGTATTACTGAAGGATGGTTTGCCAACGTTATATTGCCTGTTTAGAAATTATTTTTGTTCAGGCATTTTTGTTTCATGGCATCATCGTTGCATCGCCCTCTTGTACCGCATACCAATGTGGAACTTTTCCTGCATTTTGCAAAGAATGCCTTACATGTTTCGTAACACCTAAACATTCATCAAAATAGTGAACATCATTAATTACAAAAAATAAAAAAGCCAGGCTATTTACCTGGCATAAAAAAAATACTATAAAAATAATTTAATTAGCTGTCGGGCACCTGTAAGTACTGATGCTAAAGGATACACCTACTTCTGCAATAATGTACTGATCCTTTTGTTTGTTAAACCCACGTTGGGTGCCTTCGGTGCCAATGGGTGTAGTGCCAGTTATATAACTACGGTCCTGCAAAATACCAGCAGTGGAAGGCTGGCCATTTAAAGGGGGAAATTTATCTATCCCTACATAGGTAGTACTTACATCATCCAGGTAATCTGTAAGGGTTAAGCGGTGGGCAATTTGAAAAGAGAGGTTTATATTTTCAGATATATTGTATTTAATACCTGCACCAATGGGGAAACAAACCGCCATGCTGCCATAAGTTTTACGGGCTTTGCCGGTAATGGGGTCTTTGTATTGTATGTTTTGCCCTTCAGTACCGAGTGGCTTTAAAAAAACCTTTTTATTATCAAGATAGGCATAAGGGTTAAAACTAAATACCCCAACCCCCAGTGTAACGTAAGGTGTAAAAATATAATTCGGGTCGTTGGGCATAAACTTAAAAAAGTTAAAATCGCCGCTTATCGCTATTTCAAAAATATCTGAGTTAAAGCTTAAGTTCCTTCTTTTTTGATAAGTGTTGTTGCTATAAATATCGCTGTAGCCCAATTGTGCGTAATGGGCACTTAGTTTTACCCCGAGGTAATTATTGAATTGCTTTTTAAAGAAAATACCAATGGCAGGTTTTGGCCTGTTGATGCCTGCCCTTGTATTGATATCCCCAAAATAATGTGCAACACCGGCTGTAATACCAAACTCTCCCTGCTGTACATAAACATCCTGGGAAAATGAAGCGGTAAAGAGGAAAGAAATGATAATAGTGGTAAGGATGATTTTTTTCATGACTGCAAAATAAGACTTGTTTTTAAAATAATCAGCGATGTACTTTTCTTCTGTAAATTTATTTATTCACTTTTTAAACGAACAGAGCGGCTAACCGTTTCGTTTATCCAGCCCCCAGCTTAGTTTATTTCGCAACGTTTGCAGAAAATTATTTTCATTCAGCCTTATCAGGTTGATACCAAATTTTTCTTTCTTTACTGCAAGCTGGGCTTCTTTAGGAACCACCATTCGCCGGCTATCGAGTGTACAAATAAAAGAATCTGTTCTGCCTTCTACTTCAAACGAAATAATATTTGTATCGGGCACTACTATGGGGCGGATATTAAGGTTGTGCGGTGCTACCGGGGTTATTACAAAACTGCCGCTATCCGGAAAAACAATGGGGCCGTTACAACTAAGCGAATAACCGGTAGATCCGGTAGGAGTAGCAACGATCAACCCATCTGCCCAATAAGTATTTAAAAACTCCCCGTTTAAATAAGTGTGAATTTTAATCATGGAGGATGAGTCTTTTTTTTGCAATGTAAACTCATTCAATCCATAAGGCAAATCATCAAAAAGCGGCAGGTTTGCATCAAGGTGTATGAGGGTACGGTTCTCAGTTACATACGTTCTTTCGGCCAATGCCTTTATTGCAATATGCAGATCTTCCTTACCGATGTTTGCCAAAAATCCGAGGCGGCCATAATTAATGCCTAATATGGGGATACCCTTGTCCTGCACAAATGTTACGGTGTCCAGCAAAGTGCCATCACCGCCCAGGCTAATTACACAATCTATTGTATCATCAAGGTCGTCTGCTGAATTGAAAGTGGAGTACTTGCCCTTCATGTTAACCGCGGAGTAGAACTTATTAAAAAAGTCCTGGAAAAAAACAGGCTCCACTTTATACAATGTTAACTCTTCGATCAATGATACCATATCCTTGTGCTGGTCATTTTCAATACCGCGGCTGTATATGGCTATTTTCATGTTAAGTTTTAAAATTTATTTTGTGTGCTGTCACGGTTTTTTGTCCCGGCAAAGAAACTATGTGGTAAATCGTTGCATCGCCCTCTTGTACTTAATACCAATGGGCAACTTTACCTGCCTTTTATTTTGAAGCAAACACCTTATAGTAATTTTATTGTACAAAATATAAAACGCTTCCTATAATTGTGAGCAAAGTTGCCACCTGCACAAATGTACAAGAGTGCGACGCCACTGCAGCTTAATCAGGGTTCTACTGCCTGGCCAAAAAAAACTAAAAAATCAAAAAATATCCTACCCTGTTGTCACTTATTACAACCCCCCGGTGCTACGTAAAAATAAACCGTTTTCGCCTAATTGATTAAAACTATATTCGAAGCGGAGGGTTACATCGTAGAGGGTTAGCATATCAATTCCAAAACCCCCCGAATATAAAAACCGGTTGTTGAGACTGGTAAGGTACTTTCTTTTATTATAAGTTACCCCTGCATCTGCATAAGCTTTAGCAAAAAAAGTAAAGGGAATATTTGTATGCGTTTTTGATTTAAATGGAAAGGGAATGGAAAAAGTAACTATTTTCTTTTTAAGGGTAGATTTCAACAACGCATAAGCCACCCCGTCTATTACATAATATTCAAGGCCTCGTAAATTTGTTTCGCCATATCCCAATGCACGCTGGTTAATATAGGGTTGCTCAAAAGGCAATTTTATATTTCCTGAAAACTGCATACTGGTGTACCAGTTATTTTTATGCGCCCAATATTTAGCATAGCCCAACTCGGTAGATAACACATTTGCCTTGCCGCTAATACCGAGCCCCCGTTTTGAAAAAACAGCAATGGCAGTAACACCCTTTAACGGGTAAGCACCATTGTTTACATTGGCATACCGCCAGGTATAACTAACATCCAACAAGCCTTTTGCGTTTACCTGCTCATTAAAAAAAGAAGGGTTATAAGCAGTGGTAATGATGGAATCATTTACCTGCAGATAGGAATAGGAAATACTTACAACCTGCCTCGACAAAATACCTTTTTGTAAGCGAAGGCTGAGGTTACCGTACCAGTTTTTTTTCACAAAATCATCTTTCTTAAAAAACAAAATTTGGTTGTTATACGAAGTTTTGTAGGCCATTTCCCTGTTTTGAGAAAAGCCGCCCCCAATACCAAAACCCTGTGTGAGGCTGCGGTTACTATAAGGCTGCGAATAGGAAAAGGCAATATTCCTGGTGTACCCGTTGATTAAATAAATACGCAGCGGATCTCTTCGGCCACTGAAATTATAATGCACGAATTTTACCCCATAGTTTACCCTGGAAAGATCCCGGTTATATTTCACCCACCATTCGTTAAGGCTTCTGTCAACCAGTTGAAACTGCGGAGCAGGATAAAGGTACCACCGCTCTTTCACCACAATATTTACTTCAATTTCATAGGCGGTTATCATTGCCAGGGTGATGGTAACTTCATTGAACAAAGTGGTATTGTACACCTGCTGGCGTGCCAATTGAAATACCTCGTTTATGGTGGATATATGAATGGAATCACCCGCCTTAAATTGTACTTCACGAAGGATCATATAATCCCTTGTACGCCTGTTGCCACTGACATTAATTTTGCCGATAAGTAATTTTGCTGAGGAATCTTTAATAACGATTGCTGAGGTGGTGGAGGGTGGCAATGCTACATCAACGTTCTGAGCAGTAATTGTTGATGATAACAATAAACATAACCCTACTGTATATATCCTTTTTAAAATAATCATTAAAACATCACTTTTCCTGCACGCCTTTAATTGCGTAGATATGTTATGAACGCAAAATCTGTTCCGTGAAATAATATTGAAGGGGTTAAATAGTAAGGTAGCTCATTAAATGCCGGTAATTGCTGTG
Organism: Ferruginibacter sp.; assembly: GCA_031392305.1. Taxonomy (GTDB): domain Bacteria; phylum Bacteroidota; class Bacteroidia; order Chitinophagales; family Chitinophagaceae; genus Ferruginibacter. The sequence continues at coordinate 3,822 of JANMVB010000563.1, read as the reverse complement.
AATTTCATTTTCAAATTTTTCGTCTCCAAAATAATAAATGATATCATACTCGTAGCGCTCAAAGGAAGAGACAATAGCAGCAATTTCTTTTTTATTTAAGTGAAGTGAAACAGTAAGTAGCCCTGTATCCGGTTGTATGGTGGTATTAAGGTGAAGGATAGTTGCATCGTTGCTTTCTACTATCCGGCTGATTTCTGAAATTGCAAACTGCGACCGCTCCATTTCCATTACGATAATTCCACCAATTTCGTTGGCACCGGAAAAATCTCCCAGGGCCTTCAGCAAATCTGTAACGGTGATAACGCCTACCAATTCTTTTTCATCATTTATCACAGGCACTACGGTGGTTTCAAACTCATTGCTGCATTTTACTGCATTTAAAAAATGTTCATTTTCTTTTACATTGCAGGCAATAAAATTTGATTGTAAAAATTCAATGGTGCCTTTTTCCTCTTCCACATCCAGCAAATCATCTTCACTAACCAGGCCAAGGTATTTATCTTCTGCCACTACCGGCAAATGGGTAACACGGAAATCATTAATAAGCTGTAAAGCCTTGCTGATACTGTCCTGCAGTTGAAGTTGTGGAATATTATTATTGATGAGTTCAGCCGTAAGCATGATAACGCTTTGATTTTTTTTAATTACTTAACCTGGTGAATTTAAAAATATAGACAAACAATATTATGAAATTGTTGCAGCAGGAGTTTTTTGTTTTGCTAAAAATGCAGCTAATAGTTTGTTAAACTCCTGTGGCACTTCCATCATGGGGGCATGCCCGCATTTATCAACAAAATGCAACTCGCTGTTAGGTATCAGCCGTTGAAATTCTTTACCAACAAAAGGGGGAGTGATAGTATCATTATTACCCCAGATAAGACAGGTAGGCTGTTTTATTTCGTTCAACTCTTCGCCGAGGTTATTGCGGATGGCACTTTTTGCCAGGGCAATTATCTTAATTACTTTAAGCCGGTTATTGGTGATTTCAAAAACTTCATTCACCAGCTCTTCGGTGGCCATTGCGGGATCATAAAAAGTGAGTTCGGTTTTTTTACGGATATAATCCCTGTCGCCTCTTTTTGGATAAGTATCTCCCATTCCATTTTCAAACAAGCCAGAGCTGCCGGTTAAAATGAGGGACCTGATACGTTCCGGATTTTTTAAAATATGTACGAGTGCTACATGGCCACCAAGTGAATTGCCGAGCAAATGAATATTGTTGTAACCCCGGTGCTCAATAAACTTTTGTACAAATTTTTGCAGGCCACCAACAGAGGTATGCAGTAAGTCAAGATCAAGCAATGGTAGCATCGGGACTATTACCTTATTGGTAAGTTTAAAATGCTCAATCAACGGCATAAAATTACTCAATGCACCAAACAATCCATGCAGTAACATCAGCGGTTCGCCATGCCCTTCTTCTATATATTTAAATTTTCCGTCTAGTTTAATTTCGTAACTCATTCTGCTGGAACTAATGATATATTCAGGTGGTGTAACAGGTGCTAAAATAAGCAATCTGTTTAAAATTACGTTAAATAAAACAATGCCTCAAATTAATGCTGCATTTTGTTTGAAACGCTTTCAAAAAAGATTTCGAGTTGAATAAAAACATCTTTAAATAAAGGAATTAATTTCCCTATACCATTAATTACCTGTGGTGCAAGTGGCTGCACAAGTGGAAATGTTTGAGATGCTGCAATGGTAGTTCTTTCTAAAAGTTGCATCTTATCAGCATAAAATAAAACCACACTAAAGATGAGGGTGTATAAAATAATGTAGAGTACTATTCCGCCTAGCCTGTTCAGCCAGCCAAGCAACACCATCTCAAAACTTTTTTCTATTAATTTACCACCGAGGTGAACCAAAAAAACCACCAGGAAAAAAACCAGGGCAAACGAAATTACCGGCAGCCACTTAGATGATAATGTTGTAGAATTTTCTAAATACACTGCCACTACCGCTGATAATTTTAAAGCGGCAGCCAGGCCTGCTATAAAAGCAATAATTGAAAACAGCGCAATGATGAGCCCCTTTTGATAACCTTTTATAATAGCTAAAATAATGACTATGGCATAAACTATATCTATCATTAACTCCTGGTATTTTTATAAACCCTTGTAAAAATAATCGCAAAGAAATGTTTTTACCTAAACCGTTACCTGCTCAGTAATTCCTTTACAATAACGCTGATTGTTTTTCCATCTGCCAGCCCTGCCAGTTGCTTACTTGCCACCCCCATTACTTTACCCATATCAGCAGCCGAAGTTGCTCCGGTATCTGCAATAATCTTATTCACCGCTTCTTTTATTTCCGCTTCACTCATTTGTTTGGGAAGAAATCTTTCAATCACTTCCATTTCTTCTTTTTCTTTTATTGCCAGGTCTGCCCTGCCCTGCTTTTCAAAAATTTCCAACGAATCTCTTCTTTGCTTCATCATTTTTTGCAAAAATTTTTGCTCGGTAGCAGCATCAATTTCGCCGCCTGCCCCGGGCTCAGTTTTTGCTTTTATAATTTCGGCCTTAATAGCCCGCAGGCTTCGTAAAACCCCTTCATTTTTTGCTTTCATGGCATCTTTCATTTCTGCCATTATTTGTTGTTCAAGACCCATAATTTTTTTATTTATTTTTTTATTAATTGTCCGGGCAAAGAAGTAGCAATGTTCAACATCGTTGTGTCACTCACTTGTACGATATACCTATGTGGTACTTGCCTACATTTTAACTATTAGCCGGTAATCTACTACATCCACAACTAATATAAAACAGCAACTGAATAACTATTTTATTTTTGTTCATTCATTTGAATTGCCCTAAACTTTTCCATCAGTTCTTTGGCAAATTTTTTCATGTCATCTGTAAGTTCCTGTTGTTGCGTAGCCCTTTTAAGTGTATCAGCCATAGTCATCAGCATCTGGTAATAAAAATCCACCATTTCATCCATCATCATATCCTTTGTCCAAAGGTCAATACGCATGGCAGTTTTATCCGCTCCATCCCAAAAGGCCAGGCACATGGCTTTTGCCCGCTGCGCCATATCTGCTGAACTGTCTGTCGCCGTCCAGCTAATTTGTTCCGGTATTTTATTGGGGTCTAATAATATGTCTATTTTTATTGTTGATTGGTTCATTTTATTATTTATAAATTAAAAACTAGCTGCAAAGGTAACAGGTTTATTATTTAATCATCCACCAGGAAAGACTGTTGTTGCTTTTGTATTTTAATTGTCAGCCACTGCTTTAATTGATTGCCAAAGTAATTGGCCTGGTTGATTATTACGATGTCCGCTGGCAATAATAGCTGCCTGATTTACCAGCTCAGAGCGTTTGTTTTCATCCTTAAACAACTTCATCATTTTATCAGCAATACTTTGAAAGTTTTCAGCATCCATATATAATGCTGCATCACCACATATTTCTTTTAGCGTGGCAGTATCATTTACAATCAACGGCACTTCACATTGAATAGCCTGAAGGGGGGCAACAGGAAAAACCTCATCAAATGCCGGATATACGAGTGTGTAAGCAGCAGCAATCAATGATGATTTTTCGCTTTCAGAAAGATCGAATAATAGTTTTATCTCATTGCGGTACTTATATGTTTTTAGGCTTTCTATAAATGGATCGTTTGCTTCCACAGCACCTGTAGCAATAAGCAACTGCATATTGCTCTTTTGCCTTTTTTTGAAAAAGGAAAAAGCCTTTAAAAGGTTCATCAGGTTATTGCGGGGATGGATTTCACCAGTAAATAAAAAATATTCTTTACCCCCTGCCCACGCTTCTTTTATGGTGGTTTTCTCATTAAAATTGAGCGGTTGATACAG
>JANMVB010000461.1:0-4807 GCA_031392305.1 Ferruginibacter sp. | reverse complement strand
TATCGCTGGGTATTTCATTGAGCCGTGCAGGTATTACTGCACATATTGTGGAATTGAATTCAGCATTTAATGTATATGGCGTTGGAATAATTCAAACTTCAAATGCACTAAGGGCCCTGGATACAATTGGTGTTGCAGATGAAGCATTGCGCTGCGGTTCGCCTTATGGTAAAGTAAAATTGTGTGCAGCAAATGGTTTTTCATTTGGCGAAATAGGTACGCCGCCTCTTGGCAATTTTCCCATACACAATGGAATTTCCCGAAAAATTTTGCATGACATATTATATAATGCGGCAGTTGCCAGCGGAGTGAATTTTAAATTGGGATTAACTGTAGAATCTATCAATAATCAACCAGATGAAGTGCTGGTAAAATTTACTGACGGCACCGAAGATTCATTTGACCTGGTGGTTGGGGCAGATGGGATAAATTCCAAAGTAAGGCAATTGATTTTTGGCGACTATAAAACAACTTACGTTGGATCTTCTGTATGGCGCTATGCTTTTAAGCGATTATCCAATTTAGAAACAGGCTACATGTTTTTTGGTAAAAAAGTAAAAGTAGGATTGATACCCATGACGGCAAATACGATGTATATGTTTGTGGTTAGTGCCGAAGGTGATCACAATCCTGTTATTCCCGAAAGCGAATTTATACCCCGACTTAAAGCACATTTAGCAGAATTTGATGCACCAATGATAAAGGAAATTATTGACCAGATAACAGACACAAAAGGTATTGTTTACCGTCCGCTGGAAACATTGCTGGTTCCAGCACCCTGGTATAAAAACCGTGTGGTATTAATTGGGGATGCAGCACATGCCACAATTCCGCAATTAGGTAACGGTGCAGCTTTGGCTATTGAAGATGCAGTAGTGCTGGCTGAATTAGTGCAAACCAATGATGCTATAGAAACAGTTTTAGAAAACTTTATGAAACGCCGTTACGAACGATGCAAAATGATAGTTGATAATTCCAATACCATTGCAAAATGGGAGCAAATGGAGTGGAAAGAAATTCCATTGCCCGAAGGGGCTAATATAGGAATGCTAATGGGGCAATCACTCGGGGCATTAGCTGCTCCAATTTAATTTTCGGTATTTGATGTTAGTGTTTATTTTTTTAAGCTCATAAATAATAATTAATGAAACTTATTACTTTCAAAAATAAAGAAGGCGAAAGCCGTACAGGCTGGCTACAGGATAGTAAAGTTGTGGATATGAATTTAGCTGATACAAGGCTGCCTGTTGATATGCTCACATTCATTGATAATCATTCCGAATATTTTTCAATCATTAAAGCAATTGGAAATATTGAACCTCATTACGAATTAAGTGAAGTGAAATTATTAGCGCCGCTTACAAACCCCAGAAGTTTCAGGGATTATATTGGTTTTGAGCAGCACATGCTTAATGCATCAAAATCATTTGGGCATACCATCGGGCAGGCATGGTACGAAATGCCCATCTTTTATTTTACAAACCATCAGGCTATTTATGGCCCCGATGATGACATAAAACGTCCGGATAAGGAAACAAAATTAGATATTGAATTAGAGATGGCCGTTATTATTGGCAGGAAGGGAAATGATATTAAAGCCGCCGATGCGGAGGATTATATTTTTGGCTACACTGTTTTTAATGACTGGACTGCAAGGGCCATCCAGAAAAAAGAAATGGAAATTCCTTTAGGGCCGCATAAAGGGAAAGATTTTGCCAATGCCATTGGCCCATGCATTGTAACTGCAGATGAAATGGAACAATACAAAGTGCAGTTTTCAGCATCATTTTTTGAAGCACCATTAAAAGTGCCTGTAGTAAAAGGCGACCGGTTTAATGTAAAGATGGCTTCACGTATTAACGGGAAAACCATTTGTGAGGGGAACTATAAAACTATTCATTACAATTTTGCACAAATGATCGAACGGGCATCTGAAAATAATGTAACACTAATGCCCGGCGATATTTTGGGTAGTGGTACAGTAGGCTGGGGAAGTTTGATTGAAAATAATTTTTCTGTTCATCGTCCATTAGAACCCGGTGACGTGATTGAATTGGAAATTGAAGGCATTGGGGTGTTGAAGAATAAAGTGATTTGACTTTTTGGATATTTGGATATTGAGATATTAACTTAAAAAAATTATTATGATACTTGAATTGGCAACTATTGATATTAAACAAGGCACAAATTCAGAGTTTGAAAAAAATTTGGAAAAAGCGCAACTTGTAATTAGTAAATCCATAGGTTATATCAGCCACCAGTTTCACAAGTGTATTGAACAGGACAACCGATATATACTATTAATTAGTTGGCAAACCCTGGAAGACCATACCAAAGGATTTCGGGAGTCGGAACTTTTTACAACGTGGCGGGCATTGATTGGGCCATACTTTGAAACACCGCCCTTTGTGCAGCACTACGAAATGAAATTCGAAATGTAAAATCACAATCATATAATTCATAAATTCTCAAAATGAAAATAATAGATTTATCAGTAACTATTTCACCTGAAATAAAAGAGCCACTGCCCACCAGTATATTGTATGAAGACCATAAAGAAGGGGCAAAAAAAATGGGTAGTAAATTATTTAATGGTATTCCTGCTGATGCGTTTATTGATGGCAACGGACCTGCCGGTGAACTTATTACTGTAACCAGTCATGCAGGCACTCATGTAGATGCACCCTGGCATTATTTCCCTACCTGCAATGGTAAGCCTGCAAGAACAATTGACCAACTTCCTTTGGAATGGTTTTTTAATGATGGGGTAGTGTTGGATTTTACAGATAAGCCCGATGGATATGCGGTTACTGTTGATGATTTAAAAGAAAAATTAACGGTTATCAATTATACGTTAAAACCTTTTGACATAGTATTAATCCGTTGCGATGCTGATAAAAGAATATATAATGATGATTTTGTAAAAATACATGTGGGTGTTTCTGCAGAAGCTACACATTGGTTAATTGACAATGGGATTAAAGTAATGGGCACTGATGGCTGGGGCTGGGATATTCCGTTACATTTACAGGTAGAAGAATATTTAGCAAATCCCAAACCCGGTATAATTTGGGCAGCACATTACGTAGGTAGAGAAAAAGAATATTGTCAAATTGAAAAGTTAGCTAACCTGGAACAATTGCCGCCATTTGGTTTTACGGTAGCTTGTTTTCCTGCAAAAATTAAAGGCGGAAGCGCAGGGTGGACAAGGGCGGTAGCTATCGTTAAATAAGAAGCTCTGAATTAATTACAACATGGGTAAAGTTGCCAGATGATATAATGTACAAGAGTGCGACGCCAATGAAGCTTAATTGAAATACTTCTGTTCGGACAACAAAATCTTATTCACGTTTTTATCCTTTATGAAATATAAGTATTGATTGGATAAGCTATTATTATGGTTAAAAAAACACAGGTGGGTATTATTGGTGCTGGGCCAGCGGGGCTTACACTCAGTTTGCTTTTGCAAAGGGCAGGAATTGATTGTGTAATTCTTGAGTATAGGAGCCGTGATTATGTTGAATCACGGATAAGGGCAGGGCTGCTGGAACAAAACACGGTTGATTTATTCAACGAATTGGGTGCAGCAGAAAGATTAAATAAAGAAGGACTGCGGCATCATGGTGTTTATTTAAGTTTTGATGGAGAAAGAATAAGGGTGCCCTTTAATGAATTGACTGGAGGAAGGGGCATTACAATTTATGGACAACAGGAAGTAGTGAAAGATCTGATTAAAATAAATCTTGAAAGAAATGTTCCTATCCACTTTGAAGCAACCGCAACAAAGCTGGAGGGAATTGATACAGCTTCACCCAAAATTTATTACACTAAAAATAATGATGAGCATATTTTAGCATGCGATTTTATTGCTGGTTGTGATGGGTATCATGGCATCAGCCGTAAGTCAATGCCTGCCGGTTCTTACAACGAATTTCAAAAAGAATATCCCTTTAGTTGGTTGGGTATCCTTGCACATGCTGCACCGTCGAGTGATGAATTAATATATGCTTATCATGAAAGAGGGTTCGCACTGCATAGCTTGCGTAGCCCCACCGTAAGCCGTTTATATATACAGGTTGATAATAATGATAAAGCTGAGAACTGGACAGATGAACAGATTTGGAATGAATTGGAAATGAGGTTGGGCGACAGAAATGGTTTCAAATTAAATCGTGGTAAGATATTTGAAAAAGCCATTACACCCATGCGTAGTTTTATGATTGATAACCTGCAATGGGGCCATTTGTTTTTAGCGGGTGATGCTGCTCACATCGTTCCGCCAACAGGGGGCAAGGGATTAAACCTTGCAGTGGCAGATGTAAAATGGCTGTCGCAGGCACTTAACCACTTTTATAAAAACAACAACGAAGATTTATTACAGGCCTATACCAGTAATGCATTGCGAAGGGTATGGAGGGCACAGGATTTTAGTAATTTTATGACTTACCTCTTTCATAAACAGGCGGAACAAGGTTCATTTGAATACCATTTGCAAAAAACAAAATTTGATTATATACGGTTATCAAAAGCTTACGCCATAACCATTGCTGAAAATTATGTGGGACTTAAGGAAATATGATATTGAGATATTGAAATGATATTGGATACTGAAATGATAGACACTCAATATCCAATATCTTAATATCCCAATACCTCAATATATTAATAATGAAAAGCAACTACCGCTATACTGTTCTTGGTTTATTATTTCTGGCAACAACCATTAATTATATTGACCGGCAGATTATTGGTTTGTTGAAACCAACTTTAGAAAAAGAATTTCAATGGACAGAACGGGATTATGCAA
>JANMVB010000401.1:0-1972 GCA_031392305.1 Ferruginibacter sp. | reverse complement strand
CGGCTGCGGCTGCAGAGCTTTGGCGACGACACCGCGGCGATCAAGTCGTTCGGCCTGGACGTGGTGAGCGAGTTATGCGAGCGCCTGCAGCGCGGTGGCGCGCCGGGGCTGCATTTCTATACGCTGAACCAGGCGGCCGGTGGATGAAGACTTGCGGATTTCTGCAACTCAATAAAATATTGCCCATGCGTTCCTTCAAACTGATGGAGCCAATACAAAACCGTAACCTTGGTATAAGTACTCCAGAAGAAATTGAACTGGTTCGATCTTACCGGCGCAATGCACCGCAGGTTTATATGGACTGGGCCATCAACCAGGTTTTAAACTGGCGCAATAACTGGAAACCTACTTCCATTTTTCATATTCATGGTGATGATGATAAATTATTTCCTATTACTAAAGTAGCAGCTACACATATTATAAAAGGCGGTGGGCATTTTATGATTATGAATAAAGCGGCTGAAGTAAGCGCTATACTGCACCAAATTTTATCTGCACCCAATCATACATTGCCTTAGCATAAAGGAAATTATTTTTTACCTGTAAATACCTCAATGGTGGCGGCTTTAATTATAATGCAAGAAATGCTCCACACTGGTATGCCGTACAAGTGAGTGACACAACGATGTTGACAGGTGCTGCCTTTGCCCGGACAAAAATCTGTATTTTCCCCAGCCAGTATATTAACCTTGGCAAATTGCCCTTCTGATAACAATTGAACAGAATGATTTATCCATTATCAATTATTCCATTTATCCATTAATAATTATTCCATTATCAATTATTGCAATATCCCTTCCTTTCCTTATTTTTAATTTTACTTTTTTTTATAACCTCTGAAATATGAATCTACTTTCTAAAAGAGTACTTGTACTTTTTATTGGTACAATTTTTTTTTATAATGCTGCTGCTCAAAATGTTTTTTTTAGGGATGCCCCGGAAACACAGTTTAATAAAACTCAAAAACGAATTGTCGTTCCCAAAAAGTATCGTACCGTTACCCTCAACAAAACAAGGCTGATAAATTTTTTTAAAACAACTCCTACAGAAAAAAATATTGGCAATCGTGGCACCACACCAGTCATTGAAATTCCTATGCCGGGCGGAGGAACGGCGAGATTTCATATTTGGGAAAGCTCCGTGATGGATCCCCGGCTTGCTGCTAAATACCCGGATATTAAAACTTTTACCGGGCAGGGTATTGATGACCCCACTGCTAATATTAAACTGGATTTTACCCCGGCAGGTTTTCATGCCATGATTATTTCATCCTTAAATGGTACAGTGTTTATTGATCCTTATTCGCAGGGAAATACGGATGAATATATTGCTTATAACAAAACTGATTATACAAAAGCAGGGAGGTTTGTGGAATTACCTGCTTTAAAATTACCGGGAAAAATTAACCGCCCCTCTTCACCCGCCAATGTGCAGGCAGCATTTTGTATTGGTGCCCAGTTAAAAACTTATCGCCTTGCACTTGCGGGTAATGGCGAGTACACAATATTCCACGGCGGTACAGTTGCTTTAGCCATGGCAGCACAGGTTACTACCATGAACCGTGTAAACGGTGTGTATGAACGTGAGCTTGCCATACGAATGGTATTGGTGCCAAATAACGACCTGTTGATATACACCAGTGTGAGATCTGACCCTTATACAAATGCTAACACCAATGGTGAGATGCTGGACGAAAACCAGGCAAATATTGATGCTGTTATTGGTGATGGCAACTACGATATTGGCCACGTATTTAGCACCGGTGGTGGCGGCATTGCAGGCAGGGGTGTGGTATGTGTTGGTGGCCAAAAAGCAAAAGGGGTAACCGGCACGAGTTCGCCCATTGGTGACCCTTTTGATATTGATTATGTAGCACATGAAATGGGGCACCAGTTTGGTGCAAATCACCCTTTTAATTCTTTAACAGGTGCCTGTAACGGTAATGGCGAGTTATCTACCAATGCAGAACCGG
>JANMVB010000261.1:0-4882 GCA_031392305.1 Ferruginibacter sp. | reverse complement strand
GTCGTTTATATCTGTGCTGGTACCTATCCATTGTTGTATTACACCATTCATATCTTTTTGGGGTACTGCACGGCTAAGCTGCCAGCGGTATTCGCCCTCTTTGTTTCTAAACCTATGTTCATAATTAAAATGATCTCCGGTGGCTATTGAATGCTGCCATAGCCGTTTGTTTTCTTCGGTATCATCGGGATGTACAATTTGTATCCATTTGCCATTTAAAAAATCCTCCTCTTTAAACCCGGCATATTCATACACTGCCTTATTGAAGTATGTAAGATTGCCCATTGCATCACCAACCCAAACAAACTGCGGCATTTCATCTGCCAGCAAACGAAATCTTTCTTCGCTTATCTTGATAGCCTTGTTAATATTTACCTGGTCTGTAATATCCCTGAACATCCACGACCAGACATAATAACTACCATCATCTCCCACCACCGGGTAGCCATGCCTTTCTATAATTTTACCATCTTTAAATTCCAGTTCATCAACGCTGGTTTCTGTCTGGTGATCATACAGGTATTTTACTTTTTCAATAAATTTTTCCGGGTAAATTAATTGTGTCATGGCAAATGATAGTGCTGCTTCATCATCTTTTGCATCCACAATTTCCTGCGGCATATTCCATATCTTAATAAACCGCTGGTTGTATGAAATAATTTTCCCGTTCACATCTACCAATAATATTCCATCCAAACTGGCATCAATATGTGCCTCAAGCAAGGCTTTGCGGTACCTCAGCATCTCTTCGGCCTGGCTTTGCTCATGTACATCTACTACCGATCCTATCATTCCTTCATATTTTCCATCTGTACCAAACCTTGGGCTACCAGTATCAATTGCCCAGCGGTATTCTCCATTTTTGTTTCGTAACCGGTACAAAGCGGTAAAAGTTGTATAATTTTTATTGGCTTCTAAAAATGCCTTCCCCGCCATTTCTTTATCGTCAGGGTGTGTAGCATCCAGCCAGCCAAAACCTTCGGCTTCTTTTTCGTTCTGGCCTGTAAATTCATACCAGTTTTTATTAAGATAAATACAATTTCCCTTTGGCTCGGTAATCCATATTATTGCCGGTACAGTATCAGTTAACTGGCGAAAATAATTTTCACTCTCTTCTATTTTCTTTCTTGCCAGTACCTGTTCTGTAACTTCAATGGCAACTGCCATTATACCTGAGATGGAACCATCTATTTCTTTAAGTGGCTGAAATGCAAAATTTAAATACGTAGTTTCAATTTTACCATCCCTCGGAAGATTTACCGGCCTTTCAAAAGTTTGAAAAAGCTCACCGGTGGCAAATACATTTTCAAGCAGTAAATCAAGCCCTTGCTCCCTTGCTTCAGGCAGCCCTTCAAATATTGGTTTATTCATTACCTCCGCTGGCTTTTTACCCCATAAATCAAACATACGGGTGTTTGCTATTTCCACGTTGTAATCCAACCCTCTTAAAATACACATGGCAACCGGCGACTGTAAAATAATATTACGCAGGTTACGCTCACTTTCTTTAATGGCTTCTTCAGCGTTTCGTTTTTCGGTTATATCCGTATGTACACCCACCCATTCACGAATTGTTCCTTCTAACGAAAATATCGGGATTGCCCTTATTGAAAAATTACCCCACTCCCCATTTTTCATTTTTACGCGGTGTTCAAAAACAAATGTTTTTCTTTCTTTTACAGCTTCATTCCATGCTTCAATAGATCCTTGCGCATCATCCGGGTGTACAGCGCTTGCCCAGCCATAACCCTGGTACTCTTCAAAGGTTTGCCCCGTAAGTGCAGACCAGCCGGGTTGTTCACCCTCCATTTCACCGATGGCATTGTTTGTCCAAAGGATTCCCTTAACTGCTTCTACCGCTCCCTGAAACCTTTCCCCGCTTTCTTTTATTTCCTTCCTCGCTATTACTTCTTTTGTAATATCCTGCAAGGTGCCATTAAACCGGTATGGTTCATTTTTATCGTTAAACCAGGCCCGGCCCTGTGCCCTTACTATCCGCTCTTTTTTAGTAACAGGATGTATAATTGTATATTCAGTATCGTAATAGCCACCGTAACTATTCTCCAGTGCATGCTCAATGGCTTTTGAAACCCGTGGCCTGTCATGCTCAGCTATTACATCCATCGCCATTTCCAATGCAATTTCTGCATCCGGTGGCAAACCAAACCATTCCTTTATCCGGTCATTACCAGTAAATTTTCCGGTTACCGGGTTATAATCCCAGGTACTTAATCCTGTAGCTTCAATTGCAAAAGTTAATTGCTCTTTGCTTTCATTTAATTGTTGAAAATTTTTAATTTTTTCCGTGGTTTCATTGCAGGTAACCAACACACCCGCAGGCTTTGCTGATTCATCATATACAGCACTATGGCTAAATGTCCAATAAACATCTTCCATTTTACCATTGCGAAATATGGGGATTAGCATGTCTTCGCTCAGGTTAGCTTCGCCGCCTGCCAGTGCCGTTTTGATCAATGGCTTGTTGATATGCCAGGCTTCCTTCCAGGCATCTTCCCCTTTTTTACCCAATATAAATGGATGTTTGCCATCGTTTCCCAAACTTGGCCGATAGGCATCATTATAAAAACAAATATGATCAGGTCCCCAAAATAAAAACATGGGAAATTTGGAATTAAGAATAATACTCAATGTAGTACGTAAACTTTGTGGCCAATATTGAGGAAGCCCAATGGAGGAATTTGACCAATCATAATTACGGATGAGCGTGCCCATTTCTCCGGGTGAGTTTAAAAAGGGCAAATCAATTTTGAGACTTGTAAGCAAAGGAGAATTCATTATTCAGGAGGAAATTATCAGTGAAGTTAATGAAATTCTGCCTGAAAGAAATGTGCCAAAATACCTCACATTCATTTGATGATTTTTAAATTACTTTTACAGCATGGGTGAATTTTCAATGCAGGATGCAATTCAACAGTTTTTAAAACAAAGCCGGCTTAAAGGAAGCCTGCAGGCTTTGCAGATTGAAGACGTATGGGAAAAAATAATGGGAAAAACCATTGCCAAATACACTGATAAAATACAGATCATTAATCAAACATTATTTATAAGCTCCACAGTAGCTCCGCTTAAAAACGAATTGATGTACCAAAAGGAAAAGATTATTGAGCTGGTAAACGAGGCCCTTGGAGAAAAAGTGGTAAAAGAAGTGGTGATAAAGTGAGGGTGCCGACTTGTCCGCCCCCATCCCCTCCCGATAAAAATCGGAACCTTGTTCCGGGGAGCTATTCTACGAGTATTTGTTTTTGCAAACAGTATAATTATTTGAGATTCTTTTTGTCCTGCCTAAGAAACTATGTGGTACATCGTTGTGTCACTCACTTGTACCGCATACCTATGTGGAACTTTACCTGTATTATATGATGTGTAATTTAAACAATAAATCATGCAATCCTTACATCATATAAATTTTGGTAAAAAATCATTGTTACCTCAACCTCGGATCTACCACACCGTATAAAATATCGGCCAGCATATTGATACAAATAAAGATACAGGCACTTACCAATACTGCTCCCATCACCACTGGGTAATCCAGTTTTTCAAGTGCATCTACCGTAATTTTTCCGATGCCACGCCAGCCAAAAATATATTCAACAAAAAAAGCACCGGCAAGCAATTCAGCAAACCAGCCTGTTATTGCGGTAACTACCGGGTTAAGTGCATTGCGCAAAGCATGCCTGAAAATAACCCTTCGTTTGCTCAGCCCTTTGGCATAAGCTGTTCGTATATAATCCTGGCTCAATACGTCCAGCATGGCACTTCGGGTAAGTTGTGTAATAATGGCCAATGGCCGTATGCCGAGTGTGAAGGCAGGGAGGATAAGATTTTTTAAAGTGAGGTATTTTTCGCCGGTTACTTCATCAATATCAAACCAGCTTCCGGTTAAGTTAAGGCCGGTGTATGGGTGCAACACCACGCCAAACAAATATGCAATTACGATGGCCATAAAAAAAGAGGGTGCAGAAATTCCGGCTATGCTTGCAAACACGGCGGTCGTATCCATCCAGGTGCCTTTTTTTACTGCTGCAACTACTCCTAACAAAGTGCCAAAAAAGGTGGCAAAAATCATTGCGGCTACGGCTAACAGTAAGGTACCTGGCAGTGCCTCCATTAATACAGCGCCTACATTTTTTTTTGTTTGATAACTCTTGCGCAGGTAGGGCACCTTCAATGCCAGCTTTGTGTTGCCACCAATAAATATACCTTTCAGTTCTTTCTTTGTAATATCTTCTTTGGTGTGCAGTGAAAGCGGCGATACATCGTTGAGGTAAAAAATAAACTGCTTCCATTTTGGCTGATCCAGGTAAAGGTCTTTACGGATATTTTCCATAGTTTTTTTATCGCCGGTTTGGCCAACTATTAATCTTGCAGGGTCCCCAAACCCCTGGAACATAATAAAGACAAGCACTACCACACCGAGCAATACCATCAATGCATACATCAATCTTTTAAAAAATTTTGCCAATTGATTTATACTTGTTTTTAATTGTATTATTTATCGTGCAGCCTTATCTATATCCGCCCAGCTATATTTATTTTGCACTACCGGCCCCTTCATTACAAACAAAGTTGGGTTAGCCCTTGCAGCAGTTTTTATAGCGGTAGCATCGCTTGTTAATACAGGGATATTATAATGATTAAGCTCATTGAAGAAATGGTTTACATTCTCTTTATCCGAGGTAATGATATAGATTGGCCGGTTTTGCGCTACAGTTTTTTTCCAAAGTTCTGAAAATGATGCTGACCAACGGTTATTTCCATCACTCATATTTTGCAGAAAGAATAAATAATAATTGCCGGTTTGAGAAAGTACAGTTTCTGTTACATTCACCCCTGCAGAATCTGATAAAGAAAAATCATT
>JANMVB010000250.1:0-9077 GCA_031392305.1 Ferruginibacter sp. | reverse complement strand
GCAGGCAATTAAAAACGTAGTTTACTATTCAACATGCACCCTTTTTTTAGTAACAGAACCTTCCCTTGCTTCGGGTAAAAATTTTCTTTCGAGTACCAGGTAACCATTTCCTTTTTCACACACATGTACTTTCAGGTTCTCAATACTAAAGGGGTTCCCGTCGGGTATATCAGCTATATTGGAATATAAAATATCATGCCCGTCAACAATAATTACACAACCACTGCCTATTGCTTCCATTTTATTGCCACCGGTTACCAGCATGCCTGTGTCTTCGCCGAGGCCAATGCCAATGCAGGAAGGATTGGTAGCAATGGCCTGTGTTAACCGGCCAAACCTGCCCCGTTTTTCAAAATGGCTATCAAAAATTACATCGTCCATAAAGCCGAGGCCGGTAGTAATTTTTACTTCACCTTTTAAGTGCGCTTTAGTGGCATTGCCTTCATAAATCATTGTATTGCTCATGGCCATAGCACCTGCGCTGGTACCTGCCACTACAAAATTCTCTTCGTTGTGATACCGTTCCAATACCGTGCGTAAAAATTGTGTGCCCCCAAATGTTGTTGATAACCGCAGCTGGTTGCCTCCGCTAAACATAATGGTATTACAGAGGCGAAGCCGCTCAAGATATTCTTCGCTGATGGCATCTGCACGGTTGCGTATATGCATTACGTTTACATCGGTACACCCAATCTTTCCAAAGGCATCTAAATAATTTTCACCTACTTCATAAGGTATGGTGGAAGCGGTAGTCACAACTTCAATCCTCACACCTGGGCCGCCACTTTCGGAAACAATCCTGTGCAGGATGCCTAACTCAATAAAATTAAGGTTGCTTAGTTTTTGTAATTCGCCTTTATCAGGATCGGTGCCTTTGTCTTCGGCACCACCAATAGCAATGAGCTTTCCCTTGGGATGTTGCATGCATGTTTATTTAGGTAAACAGTAAAAACGCTTTGCGCATGAAAATATTTTCTTGTTTTTACTGTAAAATATAATGGGTTGCACAAAATTAACGGAATTGACTTTAAGCGGCTTTGATTACACTTCTATTTTTTATGCTACTTTATTTTTGCCCCTGCTGATGTCCTCACCAGAAAGCGACAATTTTAAGTCCACTCCTTTAAGTACACTTCTATTTTTTATGCTACATTATTTTATTTATCTTTCAATCTAGCAAATGTGCACAGGGGCAAATGAGCAAATGAGCAGATGGGCAGATGTGCGAATGCGAAAATGTGCAAATGGGAAATGAGAAATGGGTAATTGAAAATTGAAAATTAAGTGTTGTGCTTATTTAAAATGTTCTGAGTAAAGTAAGCCCTGCATGCCGGAACAAATAAGGTGGGAAAAGATCCTCAATGGTATGCGGTACAAGGGAGTGACACAACAATGTTGCCCATAGATTTTCTGCCGGCTAACAAATATTTATTGAATTTTTAAACTCCATTTAATTTTCGCTTGTTTGCTATCTTGAAAATCACCCTGCGATGGTGATAAAATAATAATCTATAAATTAACCAACTAACCAATGATGAAAATTTGCGAAATTAAAGTGCTTAAGGGTCCGAATTACTGGAGCGTAAACCGTACAAAGCTCATTCAAATGAAGCTTGACCTGGAAGAAATGGAACAAAAGCCCAGCAATACTATTACAGGTTTTAAGGAGCGGTTAGAAAAAATGTTTCCCAGTATGTATGAACACCGGTGTAGCGTGGGAGAACCGGGCGGGTTTTTTGAAAGGGTTGATGAAGGTACGTGGATGGGCCACGTGATTGAACACGTAGCACTGGAAATGCAAACACTCGCCGGCATGGATACCGGCTTTGGCCGCACAAGGGGCACAGGCAAAGAGGGAGAATATTATGTGGTATTTAGTTATATGGAAGAAGATGCAGGTGTATATGCAGCGAAGGCAGCAACCAGGGTAGTGCAGGCCATTGCTGATGATGTGGAATATGATCTTGATGAGGATATTTTACAACTCAGGGAGATTAGGGAAGACACCCGCCTGGGGCCAAGTACAGGCTGCATTGTAGATGAAGCAGCAAAAAGAAACATCCCTTTTATACGGTTAAATAAACATAGCCTGGTGCAATTGGGATACGGCATTCACCAAAAAAGAATTCGTGCCACCATTGCATCTACTACCTCAAATATTGCTGTCGATATTGCCTGCGATAAAGAAGAAACAAAAAATTTATTGGGTGCTGCAGAAATACCGGTACCAAAAGGTATCATCATCCGGTCAGAAGAAGGCCTGGCGGATGCGGTAGACAGCGTTGGTTACCCGATGGTGTTAAAGCCGGTGGATGGTAACCATGGAAAAGGGGCCACCACAAATATTATTAACTGGGAGCAGGCAGTTAAGGCACTTAAAGCAGCCCAGGTTTATGGCCGCAGTATTATCTGCGAAAGATTTATTACCGGCTTCGATTTTAGGGTGCTGGTTATTGACAATAAATTTATTTGCGCTGCATTGCGTACACCGGCTGCCGTTACCGGGGATGGGTTACACAATATTCAATGGCTGGTAGATGAAACCAATAAAGACCCACGCCGTGGCTTTGGCCACGAAAAAGTGCTGACAAGTATTAAGCTGGACGATTTCAGCAATAAAATGCTGGAGGAAATGGGTTATACCCTCGAAACAGTACCGCCAAAAGGCGAACTGATATTATTAAAACCTACGGCCAACCTATCTACCGGTGGTACTTCTGCTGATGTTACCGATGAAGTACACCCTGCAAATATTATTATGTGCGAAAGGATTTCAAGGATTATTGGCCTGGATATTTGTGGCATTGATATTATGGCGCCCGACCTGAAATTGCCTATCAGCGAAAATGGTGGCGCTGTGCTGGAAGTAAATGCAGCACCGGGTTTTCGCATGCATATTGAGCCTGCTGTTGGGCTGGCACGCAATGTAGCCGAACCTGTTATAGATATGCTTTTCCCCAAAGGAAGCGCAGGCCGCATCCCCATTATTGCTATTACCGGCACCAATGGTAAAACAACCACTACCCGGCTAACAGCGCATATTGCCAAAAGCGCCGGTTACAAAGTTGGCTACACCACCAGTGACGGGGTATATATCCAAAACCAGCTAATGATGAAGGGTGATTGTACAGGGCCTGTTAGTTCAACCTTTGTTTTACGGGACCCAACCGTAGATTTTGCAGTATTGGAATGTGCCCGGGGTGGTATCCTTAAAAGTGGCCTGGCTTTTCAGAATTGTGATATTGCTATCATCACCAATGTAAGCACCGATCATATTGGCCTGGGAGGTATTGACACGCTGGAACAAATGGCGAAAGTAAAAGCCGTTGTTGCAGAAAGTGTTTTCTCTCATGGATACGCCATATTAAATGCAGATGATGACCTCGTTTATAAAATGAAAGACAGCCTTGATTGTAATATTGGTTTGTTTAGTATGGATGAAAATAATCCACGTATAAAAGCACATTGCAAAAAAGGCGGCCTGGCTACAGTGTATGAAAATGGCTATGTAAGTATTATGAAAGGTACCTGGAAAATAAGGGTACAAAAAGTAGCCGACATACCCATTACGTATGGGGGTCGTGCCACCCATAATATAATGAATACCTTACCAGCCATTCTTGCAACTTACTTGTACAGAAATATAAAAGTGGATGATATAAAAGGTGCGCTGGAAACTTTTGTTCCCTCTGCCACACAAACCCCCGGCAGGTTGAATTTGTTTAAATTTAAACACTTTGAATTCCTGGTTGATTTTGCCCACAACCAGGCCGGTCTTAAACTATTGTGCGATTTTATCAGTAAGGTGGAGGGCTCGCCAAAAGTGGGTATCATTAGTGGTACTGGCGACCGCAGGGATGAAGACATTAAAGATATCGGAAGGATTTCTGCTCAACATTTTGATGAACTGATTATTCGCCAGGATAAAAATTTACGTGGCCGCACTGCAGAAGAAATTGTAAACCTGCTGGTAAGTGGCATCAACGAAACCCGTACAAAAGAAATCCCTATCACCATCATTTACAATGAAAAGGAAGCAATTCTGCATGCCTTTAAAAATGCCAAACCTGGCTCGCTGATAACCATTATGTGCGATGTAGTTGCCGAAGCGTTGGATATGATAAGAGGGTTGAAGGAGGAAGAGGATAAGGGGTGAGGAAGTTTTGTATTTATTGTTTACTGTTTATGGTTTTCGGTTTTGTGTAATTTTTTTTGTCGGGCAGTAGATTTCCATAGGATCATCGTTGTGCCACTCCCTTCTACTACATACCATTGGGCAACTTTTATTATGTTATAAATTAAAATCAGGCAGATCAGAAAAATCAGTTTAAATCAGTGGTTCAGAAATTGCTTTTGGGAGTTTTAACTTCATCCCCTAAATTTGCAGTCCCAAACGAATAGTTGGGGAAAATGATTGGGTTATAGTGTAATGGTAGCACTACAGATTTTGATTCTGTCCGTCTAGGTTCGAATCCTAGTAACCCAACAAAAAGTAAAGGCCTTATAACTTAAAAAGTTATGAGGCCTTATGATTTTACAGGCTACAGTAAGGTTTTATTTTAAAAAAATGTATTTTAAAATACTATTATTACAGCCGGGTAATGATTTGAAAATAAATAGCGGAATACAGGATACCTGCCCACCTGATGACCATAATAGAAAGGGTTTTAAAGAAACATTTTTATATTAACTGCAATTGCATAGCAGTTTTTATTAAAGAAGCAATATTTTTTGCATCGAATTTAGCCAGCAGATTTTTTCTGTGGGTTTCTACTGTTGTTATACTAATAAATAATTTCTGTGCAATTTCATTATTGGTCATTCCATCTGCAATTAATCCAAGTACTTCTTTTTCCCTCCTTGTAAGTAGAATATTACTTTCCGGTTTACTATTCATTGTTTTTGCTGCTTCATCACTTATGTATGTTTTACCTTTTGACACCACTTCAATAGCCTCTATCAATTCTTCCCTGGTTGCATTTTTAAGTACATAACCTGAAGCACCGTTATTCATCATCTTTTCAATAAAACTTAACTGGTTAAATGTGCTGAGGCCGATGATAAAAACTGAGGGGTATTTTTCCTTTACTTCTTTGCAAAGATCAATTCCGCTGATATCGGGCAGGCCTATGTCCATTAAAATAACATCGGGCAAATATTGTTTTAAAAAAGCCAGGCAGGAGGCCGCATTGGTAGCATGCCCCATCCATTCAATCTGCTTTTCGTTCTGCAATAATGAATGAATGCCTTCAATCACCATGTAATGATCATCTGTTATAAAAAGTTTTATAGCCATTATACATTGAGTTCAATATGTACCGAGGTGCCGCTTTCTTTTGCTGACTGAACATCCAGTTTACCTTTCAAAAACTCCACCCTGTTTTTAATACTCATCCATCCTATACCTTTTGATGCATTTAAAATGGAAGTATCAAATCCTTTTCCATCATCTTCCACCGTTATGCTAATAAGGTTTTCGTTTTTACTTATTTGGATGATCGCATTTTTTGCAGCCGCATGCTTCATGGTATTGTTGATTAGCTCCTGCACAATGCGGTATATGGTAACCGAAGTTAACTGATCAATCGTTCCTTCATCTAACCCAAGTGTTTGGCAACTGAGGTTAATGGCACCGGTTTTATTAATGTCAGTGCAAAAATCTTTTAATGCCGTATCCAACCCAAACTTTACCAACGCTTCTGGCATCATATTGTGGGCCACCCGACGCATTTCCTGTATAGAACTGTCCAGCATATCCATGCTGCGTTCAAAAGCCTGCGCATTGTCAGGCGTCATTATTAAATTTCCTTTCATGGTATTTAATGAGTATTTAATTCCTGATAACATGCCACCCAAACCATCGTGTAAATCCCTGGCAAGTCGTGTTCGTTCCTGTTCCTCGCCTTTTAGTACGGCTTCGGTAGCAGTAAGTTGCTGTTGGGTTTCTAATTCAGCAATGCGTTGTTGCTGCAATTTTTGTTTTTGACGATAGTTACGATATCCAAGCACAGTAAGTATTGCAAATAATAAGGCTGAGCCAATTAGTATATAATTAATAATTTTCCTTTTTTCTAATTGCGTTTGCTGCACTATTATTTGCTTATCCTTTTTTTCTGATTCATATTTTTTTTCTAATGCTGTGGCGTATTTTTTTGAATCAAGATTTACCACTGAATCATTGGCATCTTTATACATTTGAAAATACTCATAAGCTTGTTTATACCTGCCGGTTACTGCATAAATATCTGAAAGGTATTTATACCCTTCATCAAGCATACCCAAATAATTAATGGCCCTGGCCGCTTCTATTCCTGATAATAAATAATTTTCTGCCTCTTTGTACTGTTTGCGGAGTATGGCATTGGCCCCCATTTGTAATTGTGCTTCAGCCTTACCATAGCTGTAGTTGTATTTCTTTGATACTTCAAAACTTTTTTGAAAATAATAAAATGATGAATCAAGCTGGTTCATCTTCTTAAAAACCTGTGCAGTTACCAGGTAATAACTGAATATGATATCAACACTATTAATGTTCGCCAATTCATCGAAATACACCCTTGAGCTATCAATATATTTTTTTGCCGATAAATTATCTTCCTGCTTTGTGTATGTATTTGCAAGAATAAAATATGCCAAAAACATTTTATCCCGTAGGCCGCTTTTCTTTGCCGCAGCAAGTGCTTTATATGCATATTCTCTTCCCTTATCAGGCTCGTTCATATCTCCAAAAAGTGTTGAAACATTACAAAACATAATAACCAAGTCAGCATCTAATCCTGATTTTTCCAATATTGCAATACCCTTTAAATAGTACTGTATAGATTGCTGAAACTCATTCCGATTTTTTAACCTGTTTGCCATATCGCTAAATGCACCTGCTTCAAATTTTTTTGCCTTGGGGTTAGCTGACTTTTGATAAAACACAATAGCTGTATCAAGACTTGCTATTGATTGCACATTATTACCTGCAGTACCAAATAAAACAGATTGATTTTGATAAATACGGCCAAGGTTATAATACAGCTTCTTTTCCCCGGCAAACTTTATTGCATCCCTATATGCCATAAAAGCTTTGGCTGTATCTACCAGTTCATAATCTATAGCCAGGCGCATCATACTTACTGCCCTGTTAGTATCTGCCATTGGTTGCAGTAATTCTTTTGTTATACTATCCACAAGATGCTGCTGAGCTTGCGCTGAGTTAAACAGAAAAAAGAGGAATGTATATGCAACTAATATTTTTCTCATACAGTAAAATAACCTTTTACGCTCATGATACAAATAAACAATACTTCAATTTTATAGCCCTCCCCTTTTTCCATGATTTTTTTGATTTTTAAAAATATCCTGTTTTTAAGGGATGCGTAAAACGCATGCAAGTCTTCATTTTTACTTCATCAAAAAAATAAATGTCAATTGTATGAAGAAATTATTTTTTGTTTTGGTAATTTTTGTTACTGCAAAATCCTTATCTGCACAAAATATTGGCATTGGTACAACAACTCCTGCAACAAGGCTTGATGTTGCAGGCACCAATGGGTGGAACCTTTCAGGTGGCGAAGGCGATATGCGTATTGGCAATGGTAGTTATCGTTTAAAATTTGGTGTAGCATTAAGTGGCGGTGGCGCAGGAGCTGCCAACATTATGCAGTTTGGCCAACCCGGTGGCTTTAATGTTTTATCACTTGGTGCACAGGGTAATCAAATATTGTATATTAATGGGGGCAATAATTCCGTAGGCATTGGCACTGCTTCGCCTGCAACTAAACTGGAAGTAGCCGGCACAACCAGCACAACAAACCTTGTACTAACGGGAACGGGAAACGGCAATGCAAATGATTTTTTAATTAAATCGAATGTTACCGGTTTGGTAAGTGCAAGAAAGGGGCATGGCGCATTGGCGTTGAATTATATTATCTGTACAAATGGAATTTTTGTTGGCCCCAATAATGGAAGCAATATAGATTTTGCATGGATTGGTGAGGTAAAATTATTTGCCGGTAATTATGCTCCGCCTGGCTGGGCATTTTGTAATGGGCAAACACTAAATATTGCAGACAATACCGCCCTGTTTTCAATTTTAGGAACTACTTATGGTGGTGATGGCCTTACAACTTATTCACTACCCGATTTACGTGGTGCAGTACCGGTTGCATTTGGTACTCCATCTGTCGGAGGAAATACCTGGGACATTGGAGAAAGAACACAATAATTTTTTTATACATTAACGGCATACAGTGAGGAGCATGGTAAAACATAGAATGTTGTTACAACCAAAATATATCCCAACAGGTAAAAAACTTTTCACATAGCATTATCTAAAACACAATCAAAGGTCAATATAGGGGTGCGGTACAAATAATTTGCTATACTTCGCAAGGGATAAAAAAGTGAATGAAATTTTTGTCCTGGCTGTGAAGCAATAAGCAGCATAGTTGCATCGCCCTCTTGTACTTAATACCCTTGGGGATCTTTAATTGTGTTTTAGATGATGCACGGGGCTTTTCTTTTAAAATATATAACAAAAAATCTCACGATTTTATCCCTTACGCATTATAGTTAGCTGATGTGCTACTTTTAAATACCGCAATATCAAATTATAAATTGATGAACCTAAAACACAATGAAAGATCCACATAGGTATGACGTACAAGGGAGTGACACAACGATGATGCCCATAGCTGCTTCTTTGCCCGGACAACAAAAACAGGAGGCAAGGATACAAATGCTCGAAAACAAACTAAAAAATAAATTATGAAAAAATATTTTTTTACAGTTGTTATAATATTTACTACAACTATTGTATTTGCACAACAAGGTAAAAAACCTGCTGCAAAAGAAAAACCCCCTACTCAAAAAGAAATGGAGGAGATGATGAATGAGATGCAGAAGGCAATGGATGAAATGGACGCTGAAGATAAAAAGGCAATGGACAGTATGGGTATTAAAATGCCGGATACAAAAAGTATTAAAAAAAGTATGGCGGGTGTAACTGATGCCCAATTAAAAAAAGCTTACGAAGACGACAGCAGAATTGTTCCGCAAAAAGATGCAGCAAGAATTGCCGCAGCATTGGC
>JANMVB010000243.1:0-23428 GCA_031392305.1 Ferruginibacter sp. | reverse complement strand
GTAAAACCCTGGCAACTGAGAAATACAATGATCAGCAATATCGTGCCTGTTATTCCAATCCACCCATTGTAAGAGGAGATAAAAAGGGTGATACCGGTGAGGCCCTGGCAAAATAATGCAACAGGGATAATTTGTTCGCTTTTATATTCTCTGAGCAGTAAACTGTTGATTTGGCTTGATATAATTAATCCTGCTGCAATCAATGCAAATATCCATCCGTACTCCTTTTCAGTAACTTTAAATATTTCGAGAAATACTGCCGGCGAGCCTGAAATGTAAGCATACAACCCTGCTGCTGCAATTGCCCCCGTAAATGCATAGGTGTAAAACTGTGGCTCATTCAATACCGTCCAGAAATTGCTGATTATCGATGAGGGTTTTAATGAATAAGTTGGGTCGGGCTTGCGGCTTTCGGGTAATAAGAAATGTACCGCTGCTAAAATTATTACAGCCATTACCGTTAGCACCACAAATACATAGTGCCACCCGAATTCGGATGTAATATAACCACCAAGCGTAGGTGCTACAATCGGCGACACCCCTACCACCAGCATCAGCATAGAAAATATTTTGGCATTGTCTTCTACCGCAAACAAATCCCTCACCATTGCCCGGGATGCAACCATACCGGCACATCCGCCAAGCGCCTGTAAAAACCGCAGTGCAATTAAAGCATCTACAGAGGATGTAAAGGCACACAGCCCGGAGGAAACAAGGTAAATAGTAAGGCCAAAATACAAAGGTTTTTTTCTTCCAAACCTATCCAGCAACGGACCATAAATAAACTGCCCGATAGATATACCGATAAAAAAACTTGAAAGGGAAAGAGAAACACGTGCCACGGTTGTATTGAGATGAGCCGCAATATCGGCAAATGCAGGGAGGTACATATCAATCGAAAATGGCCCGATTGCAGTGATCATGCCGAGTATGAGGATTAAAATAATTTTTTTCTTTTTTGTCATAACTGATGAGTTGTAAAGCTATGGTGCAAATTTTAAAAATCAATACACCAGCCATTGTAACAGGTTTACTATAAAAGAAAATTGTTTTTCCGGCATTAGTTGTTATGGCATCGACATTGGCGACGCTCCGTTGACATTCAGTTTTTCATGGCATCATTGGCTTCCTGTTTTAGTACCCTGTTTAAAATTTCACAACTTTAAAATTGTTATTTTATTGGTACCACAACTGGCTTTTAAAACAAGTTCCTACAATTAACCAATAAATTCCTGCCAGGCTCTCCCCTTTCGGTTCACTTATAAATTTTATTTCCATTCAATAAAAAAAGCCTTCCATGTTGAGGAAGGCTTTTTTATAATAAGCAACATCTATTATTGTTTTACGAGCTTAATATTGCTTTCCTTTCCATTGTTCCGCACCCTGATGATATAAGTACCTGGCGTTAATTTACCAATGTTCATAGTAGTAATTAACTGGCTTGTACGTTGTTTAATTACCAGCTTGCCATAAATATCAAACACCAATAATTCTGCAGAACCTTTTAGTTCCTCAAGACTTACCAGAACAGATTTTCCTGCCGGGTTAGGATAAACCCTGGTTTTTGTAATCACGTCATTTACAGCATCAGCACCAAAAGAAGCAGTGCCTAAAGCAACCCGTAAAGTGTAACATTGTGTTGCACTGTTTGCACCTGCATAACCATATATACGGATGTAGTAAGTACCTGCGGTATAAGTACGGGTGATGGTTTCGCTGGTAGTACTGCCGTTTTGCGAAATAGCCAGTTGGGTGGTGCCATTGCTGCTATACAACCTGATATCATAATCAAATGGCAGGGTTGTTAATGTAATGGTTGCTGTGCCACCTGTTGTTATCACAAATTTGTAATAGTCATTATCATTGGTAGGACTGATGAGCCCGGTAATATTTGTATTGAATGGAATAAGTGGGGCACCGGCTACCGTACCATTAGAGGCATTATCATAAGTACTTGCACAACCCAATGAGGTTGTGGTAAATGTTGCCTGCGCTGTTGTACTGCTTGCAGACGAACAATTAGCTGATACACGCCAGTTATACGTAGTACCTGCAGTAAGACCGGTAATACTTTGAGCCGTTGCAGTAGTTGCTGCTGCTACAACTGTCCAGGTACTAGCTGTACTTAATTTGTATTCAACAGTATAGTTTAATGCACCTGATACAGCCACCCAATTGGCCGTAGCGCTGGTAGTGGTAATGGCTGTAGTTGATAACCCTGTTGGTGTGTTACAGGCTGTTGCAGATGTGGTGGTAAATTGCGACTGGGCATAACCGCTCGTGGCACTTGAACAGTTGGTTTTAACCCGCCAGTCGTAAACAGAAGAGGCAGCAAGGCCGGTAAGGTTTACAGATAAAGCAGTGGTTGCAGAAGCAGCAACTATCCAGGTAGATGCACTGCTTAGTTTATATTCAACTGTATAATTTACTGCACCGGAAGCAGCAGACCAGTTAAGGGTAGCCCCGCTTGCAGTAATTGCAGTGGCGGATAATCCTGCAGGTGCATTACAGGTAGCTGAAGAACAATCAACGTAACTAAGCGTTTGGTCAGTTCTTGAATTGGATGACCCCTGCAAAGCGCCGATCCCCATACCCCTTCTTGCAAAGGCTTTGATTATTGCACAACTATATTGAGCGCCATAAAATAAAGTATCTGCTTTTAATATTGCATTGCGACCATCAATAAAGCCCGGGCTGCACGGTTGTAGCCGCATACCTTCGGTAACCAATTTTAGTGCAATGGCATTACCACCACCTCCGGCAAAATTATAAATGTTGGCATTGATACCGGCAGTTTGAATTATTTCCCAGGTCATATCCCATAGTGCGGTACACCAGATAGTGCCCACACCATGCGGTACCGCTACCGTTGAAAGATTATTGTACGTTAAAGGGTTTACTGACATATCTGTTGTGTACCTGTATTGGCGGATACCCACCCCGGTTATTGGTTGGTTTAAGGCATACGTGCCAATACCACGGGGCTTGCTAAAACCATCTCCCAGCAAGCTTGTAGCCCAGTTTTGGGTAATCATTAAACCAAAATAATCGCTCCAGCCCTCTCCCATTTGTTCAGCATTTGTAAGGCAGGTACTTCCATTGCCGGTAAGCCTGTTGCTGATACCATGGGCATATTCATGCGCAATAATTCCGTTATCAACATCACCGTCAAGATCGGGTGTTGGTGCAGTCCACAAATACATTTGCATCCTGCCCCGGCCCCCATCGGCGGGTGTAGAAAAGTTTGCATTATTTGTGCCACTGCCATCCTGCGATTCGGCCAGTACATAATCAGCTCCTGCCCCACCCCTTCCCTGGTTATTATTCTGGAAATTTCTTGCAGATTCTGTAAAACCGTACAGGTACGAAAGATCATGCATTAGGTTGTTCCAGTAAAATAAATTGGTGGTGTTGAATTGCTGGTTTTGTGTTGGCGTCCTTACTGTAGGCTCCACTGTATAATTTGGTATAAAGTTAAAAGTAAGGCTTGGCTGTGCGGTGGTCGATGTTTCAGAAACACCGGGAAGGTTATCGGCATTTCTATCCTCATAAGCATACACATTGTTACCACGGGTATTACTGTACGAGGTGGCTCCATCATTGTGCCATCCTAAGCTGGTGGCGTTTCCCGGGGTCATAGTCCATGGATCGGTTACCAGCGTATGTGCTCCACCGGGATGTTTGGGGCTTTCTGCCGGTTGCTTTATTACCCGGTAAGTAGCTGTATTTACAACCAGCGGGCTTGACATTGATTTTTCTGAAGACTTATTTTCTAATAGTGCGCCAGCCTTATTTAACGGCAGGTGTTTTTTATTGAGGTGTTCATTTAGCGAATGATTTTCTTTATCCCAGTTGCAGGTGATGGTAAGGCTTTGTTTGTTGACGATCGAATTATTTTTAGCATCAACCCTTACCAGCCAGTATTCTTTATCATTGCGTGGGGCAATAAATATCTGCCATACTAACTTTACTTCTTTACCGTCTGCAACAGGTAGCCAAATCAATTCGGCAGTAATATTTTCTATGGAAACATTCAATTTACCAAAATCATCTTTTAAAATTTCAGCAGATGCCTTTTTTTGTGCAACCGGTTCAGCACTTAAATTAAATAAAGCCAGTGCTGACTTTACGGCAAATGCTGAAGTAACTGAAGGTGAACGGCCGGCATTTTTAGCTAACTGCACCATGTTATTTAATCGGCTGCCAGCTACAGATACAGTTTTGTTATTTTTAAAAGCAATCACATTCATCTGGTTGTAAACGGGAATGTTTTGATAACTCTGTTGCAGGTAAACCATCCTGATATCAGACCCGGGTACAAGGTAAGAGCTGGTGATAATTGAATTCTCCAGTTCCTCAGGTTTTAACCCGGTTTGTGAAGTATTCTGTTTTAATAATAAGGTGGCAGCATTTTTTTCATTTGCTGAAACCTGGGATTTGCCATAAAAGGCAAGCAATAAAAATGACGAAATGATTAAAAGTTTTTTCATAAACTGTGTAGTTTAAAGATGAATAATTTGGTAGAAACTTTGAAGTACTAATTTTTTGAAAAGGGGGGAATAGAATGTTACTAAAAGTAAGATTTAAATTTTAACAAAATTTTTATGCAGGCATATAATGGCTGGTAATATTTTACTTTCCCAATATTTTATTTACACAAATACTGTGTCCTTTCGATATTGTTCAGTGATTTGATCAAACAGGATAACAACCCTTTAAAAATAATCTACCATATCCGGCAAATTATTCAAATGCAGTAAAATTTAAGAATGTGGACATCTTTTGTAAGAGAAATTATCTGTTGAAATTTGTTTGCTGAAAACAAAGGTAACCCAGCTCCATTTTTAATACAATACCACAAAGTGGTTATAAGGTGAGGCCGACTGAAAAATCAGGAAGTTTAATATGGTTAATAGTAATTTTAATGTATCACGTAATAAAAGTTCCACATAGGTATTTAGTACAAGAGGGCGACGCAACTATGTTCATCATTGCCCTCAACGCCCGGACAAAAAATTCTTATAAACTTGTGCAGTATAAAAGCATAGATAAAATTTAAACCGTTGGTTTAATAAAGCTGTTCATCATACGGCAATGGCTCTGCAACTGGCTTTTCATTTATCAAAAATTTATTTCTCCAGGCCGCAAACGCAGCCAGTAAAGCCATTAAAATAAGTAGTGATAAACCCTGGGAAAGATTTGTTTTTTCTGAAATAAAACCTATGAGTGACGGCCCCGTAAGAAAACCAATGAGGCCACCAGTGGTTACCATTGCAAAACCTTCAACGGTACTTACACCCGGTATATTTGCAGAGGCACGAAACAAAACAGGCACAATACACGAGCAGCCAACGCCCACTAAAATATAACCAGCAATTGCTACCAACACTGATGGTGCTAATACAACAATTACAAATCCGGCTGCTGCCATTACGCATCCGCCAATAACAATTTTTTTACTGCCGGTTAATGCGATAAGGCTATCACCATTTAGGCGCCCCACCGTCATTGCTATAGAAAAACCTGCATAACCCAGGCTTACAAATTCTTTGGGTGAGTGTAATATTTCTTCCAGGTAAATAGCACTCCAGTCTGCCACACAACCTTCTGCCATAAACGTAACCATGCAAATAAATGAAATGCCCAATATGGTTAATGAAGGCAGTTTAATCCCCGCTCTTGAGTGGATGATATCCCGGTTGGCCAACAACAATTTTTTGTTGAAAAATATTACTGTTATAATTATGGATGCCACCACAACAATTTGCCAGCCCGAAGAAAGATGAATAGAAAATAACAATGCAGCAAACCCGGCACTAACGGCACCGCCCAGGCTGTACATACCATGACAGGTGCTCATGAGCAGTTTATTATATTTTTTTTCGAGCAGGTTTACTGTGGCGTTGGTAGATACACCGTTTAAAAAACTGGTAAGTCCGAAAAAATAAAGGCAGGCCCAAAACATGATGCGGTTAACAGAATTAATCTGCATAATCATGATACAACTTAGGAGTATATATCCTGTAACCATCCATTTGCCAACCGGCACTTTACTAAACACCCTGGTGGAAAGTAACATACCGGTAATGGCACCCAGCGGAGATAACAATAAAGATAATCCGAGGCTGCCATCCGTTAGGCCCAGCCTGTCTTTAATACCTGGTATTGATGCTACCCAGGTACCAAATAAAAGGCTTGAAGAAGAGAACAAAAAACCTACAGCCAATGCAGGTTTGTTTTTAATAAAGGAAGAAATATTTTTAAGCATCGGGGGTTAAAAAATTAAGTCTGGTTTAGTAATTTTTCTTTTCATAGTGTAGTAGTATCTCGTTATCCGTGTACTTATTGTTGCTCCGGCTATGAAGCATTGAGCAGCATCGTTGTGTCACTCCCTTATACCGCATACCTATGTGGATCTTTACTTACGTTTTATGAAAACTATCTTTTCAATTTAGAAATTCTATTAATGTACGATAGTTAAATACTGCTACTTTCCCATATCCTTCCATAAAACAGTTTTTCCTGTTTTAGCAGATTGTTTTGCTGCCTCCAGTATCTTCATCACCACTTCATTATTTGCAGGGGCAGATACATCGTACTTTTCCATTTTAATATTGCCCCTTACCACATTGGCAAAATAAATAAACGGATCGTTGCTGCCTGATACCAAAGGCGGTGCTTCAAATGATCTTTTCTGTTGCTCATCATTTTGCTTAATCACCATTGCTTTGCCATCCAAACAAAAAACATAACCATCTTTTCCATACACTTCCATATCCTTTCTGCTGTAAGGCCAGTTCCATGATGCCTGTATGATAACCTGGGCTTTTTTATAAGTCAGCAGTATCGTAGCTTCATCCTCTACTTTTGGATACAGTTGCGGTTTTATCTGTTGTGTAATTGCGGTTACGTTTAATGGTTGTTCCCCTTTCATCAACCAGGTACTTAGGTTAGCACCATAGCAACCAAAATCAGTAAGTGCACCACCGCCATTTAAAACAGGGTCAGTAAGCCATTCTAAAAATTCAGGGTTACAGCCTATTTCAACCGGCCCCTGGTGCCCGGTATGAAATACAATTTTTCTCACCTCCCCTATTTTTTGTTGTTGGTTTATAAGTTCATAGGCTTTCATATTTGAGCCATACCAACTGGTTTCATAATTGGTGAGCAGGTATATATTGTGTTGCTTTGCCAGTGCCAGCATTTGCCGTGCATGCTGCAAACTTACTGCAAGTGGTTTCTCCACCATTACATGAATACCCCGGGGGGCACAATACGCTACTGTTTTTAAATGATCGTAAATATTATTGAATGCCAGTACAGCTTCGGGTTTAGTTTTAGCGATCATTTCTTCCATGGTGCTGTAAACCAAATCCATAGAAAAGTTATGCTGTTTTGCATAAGCTTCTGCCAGTTTACGGTTAGGCTCAGCAATGCCAACAATTTGCACTTCATCAGTTTTGGGCCTTCCCAAAATCCAATGCACATGGGTATGCACCAAACCTACAATCCCAATCCTAAATGGTTTTTTTACTAAGCTATCCTGCGCCAACACAACGCTGCTTAAAAATTGTAAGGCGATAAATAGAACCTGAATTTTTTGCATAAAATAGTTTAAGCGTTCAATAAAAGATGCCTGCAATTTATGCGAAACTTTTTTGCCAAAAGTATAATGCGGATACAAGGGGGCATTAAAAATGCTACAGCTGAAAAGTATTTAAACACTTCCGAAAAGATTTGTAAAAAAAAGCTAATTGAAAATAAACATTTGCAGTATTTCACCAGGGATATTAAAGTGGGCACGTGTTAATTAAAAAACACTAATCTATCCCTATAATATTGTTGGTTTAGTATTTATTGCCACACAGTAAGCAATGATCTCAATTTGTAATTATGTATCCCTATTATCACCCTCTATTTTTGAAACTGAATGACGCATTATTCTACATTGTTCTTAAGGAAAAGTAATAAAAACCAACCACTTAAAAGCTGAAAACAGTCCGGACGTTTTTAGTTTATGAACCGTACCCCTGTTACTTTACTTAAAGCAATGTTGAGCCGCAATCCCAATCAGCTCATCTGAACCCGCTTGAAAAAAAGCAGTACTGTTTTTATTTAAAAAAACGGTAATCGCTTTATTCAAACAACATTTATACATTAAAAAAACGGAGGTCAAAATGAAAAAGTTTCAAAAAAAACTTAGGAATATAATAAATGGGTTTCCTAAAAACCTTTATTGGATGATATTATTGTTGGCAATATCATTTACTGCCTGCAAAAAAGAAATCCCCTCTTCCAAAACAGGTGAAGGAGCATTGGCAGATAATCCTTCAGCAGCAAAAAGTGTTTTGCCCAAAACAACAGTTCTGGCGGGCAGTTCAATTCAGGCAGCGGTGGATGCTGCTACCGGGCCTACAATTATAGAAATAGAACCAGGTATTTACAAAGAGGCAATACTGGTTAATAAGCCCGGGATCCAATTAATTGGGTTAAAAGGTGTCAACAACTCAGTTGTAATTGATAACCCCGGCAGTGAGGATAATGGCATCACTGTAAGGGATGGTGACGGGTTTGTTTTAAAAAATGTTACCGTTCAAAATTTTAAAGAAAATGGTGTGTTTATGATCCGTTCGGATGATTTTATATTAGAACGTGTGATAACAAACAACAATGGTGAATATGGCCTTTATCCAATTCGGTGCAACAATGGTATCATCAAATTTTGTTCCGCAACCGGGCACACAGATACTGGCATATATGTTGGTCAGTCAACTAATATTAGTGTTGAGTTTTGCGTAGCATTTGGTAATGTTGCGGGTTATGAAATTGAAAATTGTTCAAACATAATTGTGTCGCACAACGAGGCCTATGATAATGCAGCGGGCATGCTGGTATTTTTGTTGCCCGGCCTAAGGGTTAAAACTTCATCTGACATTTTGGTAGCACACAATAAAATTCATGATAACAACCATGTGAATTTTGCACCCCCGGGTGGTGGCTTTGAAGTTTATATTCCCAGTGGTTCAGGCATTCTGTTAGTGGGGGCTGATAAAACAACGATTGAGTACAACCAAATAGTGAGAAACAATTTTGTAGGTGTGGCTACTGTAAGTACGTTGGTATTAGGCGCTTTAGCAGGCATACCACCGGGAGGCTTTGCCGATATTGAGCCAAACCCTGATGGATCAAAGATTGTACACAACATTGTTACCGATAACGGATCTGCTCCTCCACCGGGTTTACCCTTACCTGCAGCCGATCTTTTATGGGATGGTTCCGGTGTTAATAATTGTTGGGATAAAAACAAATTTTCAACATCCTATCCCACCGGGTTGCCAGTTTGTAATTAAAGATAAAAGATAAGGCAGGGAATAATGCGTCATTATTTCCACCCAATCATGGTCTCCGTGTAAGCAATTGCCGGGGATCTTTTTTTTATCAGCATTAAATATGGATGCTTTTTAATTGAACGAAATACATGAAACAAAAAAAGATAAAAAGACATACACTGTTATCTTTTTATCTTTTTATGATTTATACATTATCCTTTTGAAATAATTAATGCTTATAGTTTGGGCCTTGGTGGTAGCGGCGGATGTGGCGGCAGTGGCGGACGTTTTCCAAGGCGTGGGTGCCGGTGCCTGGGATGCGGTGGCAATGGGGGGTGCTTCTTTAAATGCTTTGGATGTTTCCGGTGTTTGTATTTCTTTTTTTGAAACAATTCTGTTTTACCGGTACTGGATTCAATTGCGTAAGTTGCTCCTGCAGAAAAAGTAAACAGTAGCAACACAAGAACTAATTTTTTCATTTTTTCGTTTTTTTTTCAATTTGTGAACAATTGGATTTCTGTTGAAAGTTACAGGGTTTCAACTTAAGTTAATGAGCTCAGTTATCCCATCATTTTTACTTATTTTTTAATGGTTTAAAAAATTTATGATGGTTATACAAATTATGATATAACATTAAGAACCTGCAAATGGCGTACCTTCATTTAAATTCCCAAAAAAAATTAAAAGATTTTAACTGGAATAATTTAAGAAACTTATAAATCAAATCAATTGAAATATGGCTAAATAGCAGGAAACATGGAATAAAAAAGACAGGGAAAAAAAGAAACAAATAAGTAAAAAAGATAAGGCAGCAAAAAAGTTAGAGCGAAAAGAAAATGCAAAAGATGGTAAAAGTTTTGACGATATGCTGGCGTATATCGATGAAAACGGCAACCTCTCCTCCACCCCACCCGATCCAAGGAAGAAAATAAAAATTAATGCCGAGGATATTGAAATTGGCGTTCCCAAACAAAGAGATATCGATCCTTCAGAACTTGTAAGAAAAGGCACCATTAGTTTTTTTAATGAAGCTAAAGGCTACGGCTTTATAAAAGATTTACAAACCCAGGAAAGCATTTTTGTTCATGCAAATGGATTGCTTGACCAGGTTAAGGAAAACAGCAAAGTGACTTTTGAAGTAGAAATGGGACAAAAAGGCCCCAATGCTGTAAGGGTTAAATTAGCTGTTTAAATAGTTTATTCTTTCTATTAGGGACATACCTTAAAAAGTTACCCTGGCTTTTAAATTGTTAAGAGATTAATACACATTGGAAGGGCATCCTGTTTTATTTCTCCCGCTGCCACCATCACTATTTGAGTTTAGGCGAAAGCTTATACCAACCCCTGTAAAATAATACCAGTCTTTACTATCCGGGTTACCACGTACAGTGTTAGCAGCAGGATAGGTAGTAGAACCACTTTTATTTTCATCACCCCTAAAGGCGAGGTCAACAGCACGCTGGCCATTATTTAAAAGCAGTGCTGTTTCATCAGCATACGTAGTGCTTACATCATCCAGGTAATCTGTGAAAGTTTTACGCAGGCCTACTTCAAAACGTACCCTTATATTTTGTGATAAAGATAATTTTACGCCAGCACCAAATGGCAATGCCAGCGAGGTAAGATTGTATTTTTTACGACCCAGGTAAAAGCCCTGGCCCTCTGTACCCAACGGTTGTAAAAAAATCTTTTTGCCGGTTGAATCTAAGGTGGAAGGATTAAAAGTAAAGGCAGAAATGCCACCAAATACAAAAGGCGTTAAACTATTTTCGTAACTGTTTATAATATCATATTCCAGGCCCAGGTGAATGTCTGTAACAGGCGAGGTAAAGCTAAGATTACGGCTTGCATATTTACCACTTATTTTATCATCACCAGCCACTTTACCAAACGTAACATTTCCCCTTATGTACAGTTTATCAGAAAGTTCGTACAAAGCACCCACACCAAATGCAGCCCTTGATTGCTGAAAAGTAAAACGTTTTGATTGAAGGTCGCCCTGGTAATTGCTTACGCCACCAAATAAAGTAAGGTGCAGATTTTGTGCACTCAATATGCCAATACTAAACAGACAGGAAAGCCCTAAAAATATTTTTTTCATATAATAATGTTATTTTGACCCCAGTTACAAGAATCATTCCTATAATTGTTTGAATAGTTTTCTAACGAATTTTTTCGGGGAAAATTATTTTCGTACCAGGTGAAATGGATAAACCTATTTGCAAAACGTGGGCAAAGATCCACATAGGTATGCAGTAAAAGTGAGTGACACAACGATGATGACCAATGCTTCTTTCGTTTGGACCATAATTTTTAAAAAGCTCTTGTTCTTTTTGTAACAGCTTTCAATATAAATATTCCGGGCATATAACTGTATTTCAATTATTTACCATAATTTGATTGCTCATTTTATTCAAACGATTTGCCATGCCGCAATTTATCCTCGCTTTAGACCAGGGCACCACCAGCTCACGTGCCATTGTATTTGATAAAAAAGGAGCGATTATTTCCGTTGCACAAAAAGAATTTACACAAATTTTTCCCCAGCCGGGATGGGTAGAACATGACCCCGCCGAAATATGGAGTACCCAACTGGGTGTGGCGGCAGAAGCCATTACCAAGGCAGGTTTGTCGGTAAAAGACATTGCCGCCATCGGCATTACCAACCAGCGGGAAACCACCATTGTGTGGGAACGTGCCAGTGGCAAAGCAATTTATAACGCCATCGTTTGGCAGGATAGGCGGACTGCTTCTTTTTGTGATGAATTAAAAGCAAAAGGACTGGACAAACTAATTCAGGAAAAAACCGGGCTGATTGTAGATGCTTATTTTTCTGCCACTAAAGTAAAATGGATATTGGATAACGTGGACGGTGCCAGGGAAAAAGCCGTAAAGGGTGAGTTATGTTTTGGCACGGTGGATAGCTGGTTGTTGTGGAACCTTACCCGTGGCCAGGTACATGCCACCGACGTATCCAATGCTTCCCGTACCATGCTTTGTAATATTCATATCCTGCAGTGGGATGGTGAACTGCAGGAAATTTTTGACATACCCGGCAATATGTTGCCGAAGATTTGCAGCAGCAGCGAAGTGTATGGCCATTCACAAAATATTTTATCGGCACATAATATTCCGATTGCCGGCATTGCCGGAGATCAGCAGGCAGCTTTATTTGGGCAGATGTGTACACAGCCCGGTATGGTGAAAAATACTTATGGCACCGGTTGTTTTATGCTGATGAACACCGGCGAAAAACCCGTAACCTCCACCAATAATTTATTAACCACCGTAGCCTGGAAAGTGAATGGCATTACGCACTACGCCCTGGAGGGAAGTGTATTTATTGCCGGCGCAATTGTGCAGTGGTTAAGGGATAGTCTCGGCATCATCAAATCATCTGCCGAAATTGAAACACTCGCCTGCCAGGTTACTGGCAGCGAAGGTGTGTACGTGGTGCCAGCCTTTGCCGGCCTTGGTGCACCGCACTGGAACCAACATGCCCGGGGTACCATTACCGGCCTCACCCGTGGCTCTACTTCCGCACATATTGCCAGGGCCGCACTCGACAGCATTGCCTACCAAACAATGGATGTTTTAAAGGCCATGGAAGCCGACTCAGGTATAGCCATCAAAGAGCTAAGGGTAGATGGTGGTGCCACGGTTAATAACCTGCTCATGCAGTTTCAAAGCGATATTTTAAATACAAATGTTGTGCGGCCGGTTATCACCGAAACCACAGCGCTTGGTGCCGCTTATCTTGCCGGGCTTGCTGTTGGCTATTGGGAAAATATGGAGGCCATACAAGATCAGTGGAAGGCAGATAAAAAATTTACCCCCTCAATGGACGACACGTTACGGGCAGCATTAACAAAAGAATGGCAAAGGGCCGTAAGGGCAGCAAAGGCATGGGCAGATGAGTAGTTTAATTTGAGTGAGTGATCGCCATATTTAAAAATATATTTCTATTTAGGTTTAAATATTTTTTATTGCACCGGCAAAGAAGCCCTGGTCAACATCGTTGTGTCACTCACTTGTACCGCATACCAATGTGGAACTTTTACCACCTGTTACAAATGACTGAGTGTATGCCTTTGTTAACTGATTTTTATCATTGATTTGAGCAGGATAAATTCAGCAATTGATTGTATATTTTTCAGGCTGATTTTTTCATCATTTTATTTTTTATTGTGATCGCATAATTTATGAACAGGCAACAAATGTTACAACAACTGGAAGAAGTAAACCAGTGGGATATCATTATAATTGGTGGCGGCGCTACGGGCCTGGGTGCTGCTGTAGATGCAGCTTCCAGGGGTTATAAAACGTTATTGCTGGAGCAGTCAGATTTTGCAAAGGGTACTTCAAGCAGAAGCACCAAGCTGGTGCATGGCGGTGTGCGTTACCTGGCACAGGGCAATGTAAAGCTTGTAAGAGAAGCGCTAAAAGAACGTGGGTTGTTATTAAAAAATGCACCACATGTTTGCCACAATTTATCTTTTATTATTCCCTCATTTCACTGGTGGCAAAAATGGTATTATTCAATAGGCTTGTGGGGTTATGAGCTACTATCGGGTAAATATAGTTTAGGTAAAACCACCATGCTTTCCAAAAAACGAACGCAGGAATTTTTGCCAACTTTATCTTCACAAAATTTAAATGGAGGTGTACAATACCAGGATGGCCAGTTTGATGATGCAAGGCTTGCCATTAACCTTGCCCAAACTGCTCATGAACAAGGGGCCACACTCATTAATTATTGCAAGGTGGTGGAGCTTACCAAAACAAATAAACGCATATCAGGTATTGTTGCAGTAGATGTTTTATCTGGCAAACAATATAAAGTAAACACAAAAAGCGTGGTAAATGCTACCGGCATTTTTACAGATAAAATAATGCAACTGGATGAACCTGCACATAAGCCGGTAGTATCATTATCGCAAGGTGTACATGTGGTGGTAGATAATAAATTTTTTCCCGGAAATAAAGCATTGATGATACCAAAGACAGATGATGGCCGGGTGTTGTTTGCTGTGCCCTGGCATAATAAAGTTGTGTTGGGAACTACTGATACACCCGTAAGTGATATGTCTTTAGAACCTACACCACTGTCAGAAGAAATTGATTTTATTATACAGCATATCAACAGGTTTCTCTCTGTAAATATTCAATCAGCCGATGTGCTTTCTATATTTGCCGGGCTGCGTCCTTTAATAAAAGTTAAAGGTCAAAAGATGACAGCTATTTTACCACGTGACCATACCACCATTGTATCTCTTAGCGGGCTGGTAACAATAACCGGGGGTAAATGGACAACTTACCGCAGAATGGGCAAGCATGCAATTGATAATGCATCTTTTAGTGCAGGCCTTGTTAGAAAGCCCTGCGTTACTGAATCACTGCAAATACATGGGCATACCTTAAACCCGGATAAGGATGACCCTTTATTTGTGTACGGAAGCGATGTAACTGCAATAAACAATTTGATGAACGAGGAAACGTCTTTAAAAGAAAAACTGCACCCTAACTTACCTTATACATGCGCATTGGTGCTTTGGGCAACCCGGCACGAAATGGCCATGACAGTGGAAGATGTACTTTCAAGAAGGACCAGGGCATTGCTGCTGGATGCCAGGGCAGCCATTGCTGCTTCACCCGAAGTAGCAAGGATAATGGCCATTGAATTAAAACAAAATAAAGAATGGGAAAACCGGGAGGTTGCTGCATTTACTGCAATTGCAGAAAAATATTTAATCCATTAATTTTTTATCAATATTCATTAAAATTAAATCACCTGCATTATGACACCTTTTCTTTCAGAAATTACAGGCACAGCATTAATGATCATTTTAGGCAATGGCGTAGTTGCAAATGTGGTTTTGGATAAAACCAAAGGAAACAACGGAGGCCTGATAGCCATTACGTTTGGATGGGCCATTGCTGTTTTTGTTGGAGTAAATGTGGCAGCGGCAAGCAAAGCACATTTAAACCCTGCGGTAACCATTGCTTTTGCTGCACTTGGTAAATTTAAATGGGCAGATGTACCTGTATATATTGCGGCACAAATAATTGGTGCAATGATAGGTTCGTTTTTAGTGTGGCTAATGTATCGACAGCATTTTGATGCAACTAAAAATGCAGGTCTGCAGCTTGCCCCGTTTTGTACCTCACCCGCCATACCAAATAAATCATATAATCTTATCTCGGAGATTATTGGAACCTTTGTATTGATACTCGGCATTTTATTTTTAACTGCCCCTAAAAATAGTTTGGGCGGATTGGATGCATTGCCAGTTGCCTTACTTGTATTGGGTGTGGGCTTAAGCCTTGGTGGTACCACTGGTTATGCCATTAACCCTGCAAGGGATATCGGGCCAAGGATTATGCATTCAATTTTACCGATTAAAGGCAAAGGTTCCAGTGAATGGAACTATAGCTGGATACCTGTAGTTGGGCCAGTGATAGGTTGCTTACTTGCAGCTCTTTGTTTTTCGCTAGTGCAATAGTATTTGGGACAATTCTGTTTGCAATTTACATGTGGCAACTATAATTTTTTGCTGATGGTGAAATAAAATGTGCTGCCTTCGCCGGGAGCTGATTGTACCCAAATTTTTCCTCCATGTTTTTCAACAATTTTTTTGCAAATAGTGAGGCCGATACCAGTGCCTGAAAATTCATTTTTATTATGCAAACGTTGAAATATGATAAATATTGTTTCTGAAAATTTAGGGTCAATGCCTATACCATTATCGCTGATGGAAAAAAGCCATTGGGCTGCCTCTTCAACAGCTTTAATATTTATCACCGGCTTATTTTTGCTATGGTATTTTAAAGCATTTCCTACCAGGTTCTGCATTAACTGAAACATCTGTAGTTTGTTTGTATTGAACAGTACAGGCAACTCTGCAACATTTACAATTGCATCTTCTTCATCAATGGTAGGTTTTAAAATACGCAATACATCATGCACTGTATCATTCATATTGGTATCTGTTGCCGCATCTTTATTTGTGCCGGTACGGGAATATTCAAGCAGGTCCATAATTAACTGGCGCATCCTATCCGCACCATCTACTGCAAAATGAATATATTTTTCTCCAGCTTCATCCAGGTTGCCTTTGTATTTTTTTTCAAATAATTTCAGAAAGCTGCTAACCATACGCAGAGGTTCCTGCAGGTCGTGGGAAACAACGTATGCAAAGCGCTCCAGTTCTTTATAGGATGATGTAAGTTCCGATGCTTTTACTTGTAAATTTTGGTTTGAGATCAACAGTTCATGTTCAATTTTTTTTCTCTCAGTAACATCAAAACCCATCCCTGCCAGGTAGGGTAATCCATCGTATTCAATAGCAAGTGAATTAAAGTAAAAAGGGATCTTAACCTTGTCTTTTGTTAACAGAAAAAATTCTTCACCAGGGATTTTTGTTTTAAACACTTTTTGTATCCTGTCACCTACCAAAGATTTTGCATCTTCATCAAAAAAATCAAGTGGGTGCATATTCCTTATTTCATGTGAGCTGTATCCCGTAACAGTTTCAAAATTTTTATTCCATCTGATAAACCTGCCCTTTTCATCATACAAATAAAATATGCCCGGTAAACTATTGATCACTGCATCAGATAAATCCTTTTCTGCAATGATCTTTTTTTCTATCTCCAGCTGATCAGTTACATCCCGGAAATTTTCAACTATTCCATTAATAGATGGAACATGCAACATGTTAGTAATAGTATCTTCAAGCCAACGCCAGGTTCCATCTTTATGAAGTAACCTTGAAGTAGCTCCTTTAACAGGAACCCCGGGATTTTGCAGTACCTGCTCAAATACTTTTGCAACTTTTTCAACATCATCCGGATGGGTGAGCTCAAA
This sequence comes from Ferruginibacter sp., assembly GCA_031392305.1. Taxonomy (GTDB): domain Bacteria; phylum Bacteroidota; class Bacteroidia; order Chitinophagales; family Chitinophagaceae; genus Ferruginibacter. The sequence continues at coordinate 6,232 of JANMVB010000243.1, read as the reverse complement.
TAAATTTAGTTCCAAAGATTCAGCTTCTGTATAACCCAATATCCTCTCTACTGAAGGTGATATATATATTGGGGTTCCCTGTGCTGATAATATTGCCACCCCATCTGAAGCCTGTTCTACCAGGCTTCTAAATTTTTGTTCGCTTTCTTTTACAATTTTATCTGCCTTTACTTTGGTAGAAAAATCCAAGCCAAAACCTAACAGGCAATCTTCGCCTTCATACTCAATCCTCATCCCGGAAAAATAGTAGGGAAGTTTTCTTTTATCCTTTGTAACAAAATTGGCTTCCACTGTATCATGGCCGGTAATAAATACATTGCCAATTTTTTCTATGAGCAATTCTTTTTCTTCTCCTTCAAAAAAATCAAGGGGGTGTTTATGCTTCATCTCTTCATTACTGAAACCAGTAACCGACTCAAAGTTTTTATTCCACCTTAAAAATTTACCCTCTTTGTTGTACAGGTAAAATACTGCAGGCAAACTATTAATAATAGAATCTGACAATTCCTTTTCTTTAATAATTGCTGCTTCTCCTTTTACCCGATCAGTTATGTCCTGCATTACGCCGATCATCCGTAATGGGTTTCCTTCTTCATCATATTTGATATAAGCCCTGTCAAAAATATTTTTATAAGTGCCATCTGAAATTTTAAAATGAAAATCTTCATTAATAAATATTGCCCTTTTCTTTACAGCTTTTTTTAGGTTATTCAATAACTTTTCTCTTTCCTCCGGATGTACCTTCTCTATAAAAATTTCAAAGTTTATACTATCGATCCCTTTTTTAAACCCATATAAATTATAGAGATTATGATTGCCCGATGTTATATTAGTAACAAAATCATGATCCCAGATGGCATCATTGGTAGCCAATGCTATCAGTTCGAAACGCTCGTTTGATTTTTGTAATTCCAACACAGCCCTTTTGCGTTCAGTAATATCTTTTACAAACCCAATCAAGGTATTGCCAAGGGCCATTTTTGAATTTATCTCTACATCGATAATGCTACCATCTTTTTTTAGCATTCTTCTTTCATACCTCAGTGTTTTGCCTTCTATTAAATCATTTATGCGAAGCGGGTTTTCAGTTATATCAGCTTTAGGCATAAAATTGTCGATAAATTTTCCAACCATTTCGTTCATGGTATATCCACCCATCTCACAAATGCTTTTATTTACCTCCTTTATTATGCCATTAAAATCAGAAATAATAATTCCATCCGATGCCTGCTCGATGAGGGAGCGGTACTTTATTTCGCTTTGAATAAGAGAAACTTCAGCTTCCCTCTTTTTTGTAATATCTATGGCTGTAATTAACCAATTTCTCTGATTGTTTAATTGCATAGGCTCCACAGATACCATCAAAGTAATTGAACTGCCATTTTGTTTTTTTATTTCAGTTTCATAATTCTTTAACCGCGTTTTTTCTTTGAGTATTTTTATAATTGGCCCTAATGCATCCTGTCTTCTTTTGATATTTACATTTAAAGGTATCCCTGTATCTTTTGTGTCTCTTCCCAATAGTTCTTCCCGGGTTGTTTCAAGCATTGAAGCAAAAGATTTATTTACATCTGATATACAATAGTCATCATCATAAATTGCCAGGCCAATCAGGTGAGATTGAAAAACCCCGGAAAATTTTCTTTCACTTTCTTTTAATGCTTTCTCTGCATTTTTTCGATTTGTAATATTTCTAACAAAAGCCAGCAACGTGGTGTCTGACAACATACTTACATTTATTTCTATGTCCATGAACGAGCCATCCTTCTTAATCAATTTCCTTTCCATTATAGCTGTTTTGCCGGACTGCAAGGCATCTACTTCTGACTGTTGTATTGCCATCCGCTTTTCAGCAAGGAGATCTTTTAGATTAAGTTTTGCAAACTCCTCCCTTGAATAACCCATCTCTTTATAAGCACTATTATTAAACTGATGAATTTTTCCGTCGAAGGAATAAACGATGATGCCATCAGAAGCCTGCTCAATTAATGAGCGATACCGTTCTTCACTTTCATTTAACTCTGCCGTACGGATCCTTACAAGTTCATCTAATTTTCCGGGGCGTTTAACTATGATAAAAACAAATGCGCCACCTATAACTGAAATAATTATACCAAGTATAGCCAGCCAAATGATATCTTCAAAATCTGAGTGGGTATTTACTGAAACTGCAGAAAGTTTCCAGTCACCTGTTGAAATATTAATAGAGGTGGCCCTTTTTTTTGCCATTGCTTTTGGGTTTGCAATGAAAAATTCCTCTTTATGTGTATCGGGATTAATTTTTGAGAGTTGAAAATAATAACCGCCATGCTCCGCACTATCAATACCGGCTGTCTTCAACAACGTATTCATCTTTACGATGACAGCCGAAAAACCCCAGAATTTATTTTGCCTATACACCGGAAGCCGTCCTATAATTCCTACTCCACCTTGTTTTAATTGTAGTGGCCCGGCAAAAAACACTTCTCTCTTTTTGATAGCTTTTAATGCTTCTTTATTACGTAATGTATCCTCTAATATATTATAACCCAACACAATTTCATTACCCTTAAGTGGATATACATACCTGATAACACCATCTGGTACTAATTGCAACACATCAACCTGAGGATTAGCTGCTAAAATCAGTGATGCATTTAATTCGAAATTGTTGACAGAGCCATCCTGCTGAATAAAGAAGGAAAGTGTTTTAGCTGCGGAAATACTTTGAGCCAATGATTCCTGTAATCTTTCTTTTGCAGCATTCAATACATGAATGGTTACATTTTTTTCATTTTCTTTTTTTATCAGTAATCTTTGGTAAACCAGTAAACCAATTAGGCCAGTGAGAATTATAAAGGTTAATATACCTGATAATAAAGGTTTGTTTTTAAAAGGGAAAGATTTTACCGTATCAGGCAAATAGTCAGCCTGATTTTTTTGGGGGGTTATTGCCATGTTAGTGGATAGTGTGCTGGTATAAAATTGAAGGTACTGTATAAATTTAGCGTAAAATTAATAATAAATACCTCGTAGTTGTGGGGTGTATTAGTATTTGTTACTTTGAAATAAATTTTAACCAGTGAAAGAAAAAGTATCCCCACTATAATTATCCTGCCGTTTTTTGGATTAAAGTTTAAGTTGCCTTAATAAAATGGCAGGAAAGGCACCATAAAGATATTTAGTACAAGAATACCCAAATAATGCGGGGCTGATATTTCGCTAAATACAACGTAGGTAAAGGTGCCCATTGATAAAATGTACAAGAGTGCGACGCCCATGCAGATCCACATAGCTTCCTGACCGGGACAATAACATACTAAATTTTGCCAAGAAAAATAACCAGCTTGTAGAAATATGTATCCGATAATAACGTTATGAAATAAAATTGTACTAATCGTATTGTACCTAATCAGTTTATGAAAGCTTTGATGGCTAAAAAATTTTATGGGTTGATGATAGTTGCTATAATGCTGTTTGCACAGGTTACAGGTCAAACTATTTCATCGGATGAATATTTTCAAATGGCCCGCAAGACTGCTTTTGAAAAAGATGATTATCCTGCGGCTATTAACTTATGCAGGCAGGCATTGTTACAAAGCCCGGGTTATACTGACATCCAGATTTTTTTAGGCAGGGTTTATTTTTGGAACAAACAAACTGATAGTGCATTGATTATCCTTAAAGCTGCATTAGAAAATAAGCCGGCTTATGAAGATGCATCTGTTGCCATTACAGACGTAGAATATTTTAGCGACCACTATTCAGGCGCATTATATTATTGTGAGCAGGGGTTAAAATATAACCCAGCATCAAAAGAATTAATGGTACGCAAAGCAAAATGCCTGGCGGCGCTGGACCGTTATAAAGAAGCCTGGATACTTACAGATAGCTTGTTACAAACTGACCCTGCAAATGAAGCGTTGAGATTACTGGCAGCAAGGATAAGGGATAATAATTCAAAAAATAAAATAGGTATATCCTACGACTACACAGGCTTTGACAAACAATTTGACAACCCCTGGCATCTAGTAAGCATAGATTATAGCCGCCAAACAAAGGCAGGTTCTTTTATTGGCAGAATAAATTATGCCAACAGGCATACAAAAAATGGAGTGCAGTTTGAGGTGGATGCATATCCCCGGATATCTAAATTGTTTTATGCCTATGCCAATGTTGGTTATTCGCCGGATATGCCTGTCTTCCCAAAATTCAGGGCTGGGTTTTCCATCTACGCAAATTTACCTAAATCGTTTGAGGCTGATGCCGGTTTTCGGTATCTCAACTTTGATAACGACACCTGGATTTACACCGCATCACTGGGAAAGTATTATAAAAATTTTTGGTTCAATGGCCGGACGTACCTTACACCTTCGGGTAGCCGCATTTCGCAATCTTACACCATTACTACCCGTTACTATTTAAAAGGTGCAGATGATTATATAACTTTTTTTATTGGGCAGGGCATTTCGCCAGACGACCGCAGCCAGGCTATTCAATTAAACAATGCCTATAAATTACAAACAAAGAGGATTGGAGGTGGCTATCGTTTTTCTGTAAAAAAATTCAATATTTTTTCTTTGGCTGCATCGTTTGAAAATGTGGAATATTTGCCAAAAACAAAAGGTAACCAGGTAAATATTTCTGTTGGTTACCAGCGCAGGTTTTAATGCGTTGATTTTTTTCTTTCTAATTATTTCATCAAAAATTAACCGTACAATTAAATCCCTAAAAAATTATGATTGCCTTTTAATGCAGGCTAAAAAAAAAACTGTCCCATATAACAGGACAGTTTTTTATTATTTCAATTGTTTAATTCCTTTTTACCATTTATCTACTTCTTCTGTACTTCCATTGTCTGGTGGAGTTACATCAGCCTCAGGTGCAATCACTGCTTCCGGTGCCGCTACATCTTCAGTAAAAGTTGCCGGGGCTGGTGGTACTGTACTTTCTGAATCAAAATTATTAGTTGCCACAGGTGGTGGTGTTTGCTGGCCATCTTCTCCTTCGTAAGGATTGTCGTGGTTAAAAGTATCAAAATCAAAATCAGGCATTAATTCTGTTTTTACATAATCTACCGCTTCCCCTAAGCCTTTTATAAACTTGTTGAAATCTTCTTTATATAAAAATATTTTGTGCCTGTCGTAACCATCAGTATCAAAACGTTTCCGGCTCTCGGTGATGGTAAGATAGTAATCATTGCCCCGGGTTTCTCTTACATCAAAAAAGTAAGTCCTGCGTTTTCCAGCCCTGATGCGTTTGCTATAAACGCTTTCCATTTTTTTGTCATTGTTTTCGTACGCCACAGTTGTAAAGTTTTTTTTTAATTGTTTGGGTTACCAATATGTAAATCAGGGCAAAGATATAGCTGTTTTTGAAATAGCAAAATAATACGTGATATTTAGAAATTTACTTGCCAGGGTAGTAAAAAATAAAATCAATACCATCATACTTTTTCCTGTGCCTGCTGCCGGGCAAACATTTCCGCATAATAGCCATTATGTTGCAGGAGGGATGCATGGCTTCCCTGCTCTACAATTTTTCCATCATCCATTACAATTACTTTGTCAAACTGCAGCAGCGAAAAAATGCGGTGGGTAATAATTACAGCAGTTTTATCCTTCAGCCAGTCATTCAAATTGCCCAATATTTCTTTTTCCGTTTTAGCATCCACCGCACTCAGGCAATCATCAAATATAACAATGCCTGGTTGTTTAAGTAGTGCACGGGCAATTGAGATGCGTTGCTTTTGCCCGCCGCTAAGTGTTACGCCCCGCTCACCTACCATGGTCTGGTAGCCAAGTGGAAAGCTTTCTATTTCTTCATGTATGCTTGCCTGTTTGGCAGCATTTACAACTGCTGCAGGATCCATGACTTCTACACCAAAGGCAATATTATTTTGTATCGTTTCACTAAATAAAAATACATCCTGTGGTACATAACTTATTTGTTGTCGCAGCCATTCAATATCGATTTTATTCACGGGTACCCCATCATATAATACCATGCCCTCACCCGTATCATACATACGCAGCAGCAGTTGTGCTATGGTTGATTTACCTGATCCTGTTCTGCCAACAATAGCAATCTTTTCACCAGGTTTTATTTGCAGTGAAAAATTCTTTAAAGCCGTAATGCCGGTATGCGGATACGTAAATGTTACATCTATAAATTCAATGCTTTTTTTAAGTGAAGGTTGCAGTGGCAACACAGGTTGCCGGATGCCTGATTCAGTTTGTAAAAATTCGTTTAC
>JANMVB010000105.1:0-16237 GCA_031392305.1 Ferruginibacter sp. | reverse complement strand
GGGATAATGCTGGGTTTACTTTTATTTGGCAAAGAAAACCTTGTAGGCCTGATGGCGCTTGGCCTGGTAAGTGCATTTGGTGGCTACCTGTATATTAAATTTATCCTCGAAAAAAAGCCCAATACATTTGAAGACGACATTAATAAAATAGGTACAGATGATTTGCAGCCCCCGAAGAAATAAATGATATAAAATAAATTTCATTTTTTACGTATCACAATTAATGATGCCATAAAAATATTAAGTACAAGAGGGCGACGCAACAATGATCCTCATAGGTTCTAAGTCCGGACAAAAAATTATTATAATTGTAGAGAAATGCCACATCCCTTTGAGGATGCTGGTGTGGGGTTAATATTTTATATCCATTTTATCAGTAAGCAAGCAATTTATCTGTTATCAATTACTTACTTTGTTCTTTAATAAATTGTAATCCCAGGTATGTCTGTAAAAAAATTCCGCTGCATCAGTTTAGTATGCATATTGTTTATTGTATCCGTAAATTTTACAAATGCACAGCGCATAGATTCGTTGCTCAATATTTTGGATACAAAGTACCTGCAGGAAAAAATGCATGTACAGTTTGACAAAGCTTATTATAATGCCGGCGAAACCATTTGGTTTAAGGCTTATATTATTACCGATAATTTGCCGGCAGCAATCAGCAAAACCATGTACGCCGACCTGTTAGATGAAAAAGGAAATGTATTGCAACGAAAAATGATGCCCATCCTTCAATCAGGTGCCGCATCCAGCTTTGACCTGCCGGATACCATCACTACCACAAAATTATTTTTCAGGGCATACACCAACTGGATGTTGAACTTTGATTCGTCGCTGCTTTACACAAAACCTTTGCAGATTGCCGCCTCAAAATCAACGATAAAAAAGCCAGTCGTTCCTACCACATACAACATGCAATTTTTTCCAGAGGGTGGCGATCTTATTGAAGGTATCAACTCAAAAGTAGCCTTTAAAGCCACGGATAACCAGGGCATACCGGTGGCGGTAAAAGGAGATATATTGAATAGCACAGGTAAAAAAATAACTTCTTTTTCGTCTGTGCATGATGGTATGGGGTATGTTGAAATTACTGCTGAACCGGGTGAGAAATATAAGGCAACGTGGAAGGATAAAAAAGGTGTGTTGCATGAAACTCCGCTACCGGTGGCAGCTAAGCAGGGCGCTGTGTTAAGTATTGCTAAAAATGGCAGCCAGTTAAATTATACCATCAAAAGATCTGACAGTGCTGCACCGGCCTATACTACTTTTTATGTGATAGCGCAAATGCAGCAGCGCATGATGTATAGCGCAAGGATAAATATGCAGCGCAAAACTACCATCACGGCACCTATTGAAACCGATAGCCTGCCAAATGGTATTTTACAGTTAACTATTTTTAATGCAGACTACCTGCCTGTGGCCGAGCGGATCGTATTCATCAACCACGACAATTATTTTTTTATTACCGATGTGCATACCACCGAAAAAAACCTGGGCAAGCGTGGGCGTAATGGTTTGCAAATTGATGTAGGCGATTTATTGCTTTCCAATTTATCCATTTCTGTAACGGACGCTGGTCTCAACCCCATTACGCCAAATGAAGAAAGTATTTATTCTCAGTTATTGCTAACCTCCGATCTTAAAGGGTATGTGTATAATCCTGCCTATTATTTTTCATCTAATGAAGATTCTGTGCAGCAACGCCTTGATCTTGTAATGATGACTAATGGATGGCGCAGGTTTAAGTGGCAGGATTTGCTGGCAGAAAAATGGCCTGTCATAAAAAACCTCCCCGAAAATTATCTCTCTATTGATGGAAAAATATTGGGCCTGTCTAAAGCAATGATGTTTAATAAACAGATAATGGGCATATTAAAAACAAAGAACGATGCCTCCAATATATTCATTATGCCCGTTGATAACCAGGGTAACTTTAAGCAAACAGACCTTTTCTTTTTTGATACTGCACGGTTACACTACCAGATCAATAACGACAAGGATAAAACGCTAACAACTTCTGCAAGCTTTTCTTTTCAAAATAATTTTGTAAAAACGCCTATGGCTTCCCTTGCATCACTTGCTGCTTTGTATGCGCCGCAAAAAACAGACAGCGCTATATTGCTAAAAAGTAGTACCATGGCAGCATTACAAAGAAATCAGAACGCCGGTAAAATAAAAACGCTAGAGACCGTTGAGTTAAAAAGTAAAGTAAAATCGCTCAAGCAAAAAATGGAAGAGGAATATACTTCGGGCTTTTTTAGTGGCGGCGATGGGTATACTTTTACTACCGAAGACGATCCTTTTGCAAAATCTGCCGTTAGTATTTTAGCTTATTTACAAGGTAAGGTAGCAGGCTTACAAATATCTACAAACGGTAGCGGCAGTGCCAGTTGGCGTGGAAGCGCCACCAGTTTTTTTCTGAATGAAATTACAGCCGATGTAAGTTCGCTGCAATCCATCAATATGAACGATGTGGCCATGATCAAAATTTTTCGTCCGCCATTTTTTGGTGGTACTGGTGGTGGTGCAGGCGGGGCCATTGCAGTGTACACCAAAAAAGGGGGTAGTGATAATTCGAATGTAAAAGGTTTGCCGGTGGTCCTCATCAATGGCTACTCCGCCATCAAAGAATTTTATTCGCCTGATTATGAAAAGGCACCAGATCCGGATGCAAAAGATTACCGCACCACACTTTACTGGAACCCTTATTTATTCTTTGATAAAAATAACCGAAGGATAACCATACCATTCTACAACAGCGACAATTGTAAAAAAATAAGGGTAACAATCGAGGGCATTAACGAAGCCGGACAGTTTACAAGAGAAGAAAAAATTATTGAATAAGAAGGTTGGTTTTTATGACCGTTCATGAATTTTTGTCCGGGCAAAAAATCAATGTGCAACATTCTTGCGTCGCACACTTATACGTCATACCTATGTGGTGCTTTACCTGCGTTATGTATTAAATCTTAAACGCTTAATTCCTTCTCGCCAATACTATTGCCGATTTAAACTGTTTCTTATTTCCCTTTAAATTGAAAACCTCTGTAAAAACAATATATACGCCTATAGCAAGATGCTGACTTTTTTCGCCCAATCCATCCCAGCGAAAGCTACCTTTTGTGCCACACAAACTATTTCTTTGCAGGTAACGCACCGGCCTGCCCGAAGCATCAAATATGGTAATATTGGCTACATAGCCAGGCTCAGGAAAATTATAATCAATCGTAGCAAAATCATCTTGCCCGTCATTATCAGGCGAAACAATTTCAGGCGTTATTTTTACCTCGCCCTGCACACCATCATTAATCCGGTACTGCGAATTTTTATAGGTTGGCGTACCATACCTTACTGACGTGGCAGCCGAGTGCCAGTTATCCGCTGATTGCGAAGCGGCATTGTAATCAATTCTTTCCAGCGATACACCCTCCTTATTATCAATCAGTTTAAAATGCCATTTATCGCTGTAAGTTACCTGGTCGGTAATATTACCCTGGGCATTTAAAATAATTACCGTGCTTTCATCATCATTAAAAGATGGCATAGAAGTTATCTCAATAAATGCATCCGGGTTTTGAGCAATGTATGCTGCTTTAACGAGTGCAGCGCTTTCTGTGATTACTATAAAATCCTGCGGAAACAGCAGGTAATTTTCAACACTCAATTGAGTAATGCTGCTGATAACACCGGCGCTGTTGCGATTGGCAATATATGTTTGCTTCAGATCGATAATCTTATTGCTGCGGTTATAAATTTCTACATAATCTGTTCCAGAAGCTGGAGGGTTAAATAAGATTTCGTTGATCACAATATCCAGGCTGTCTGCTACTTCACTCAGCCCAACCCTAGCTGTGTTTTTTCCTCCAATTGCATTGCCCACGCAATCCGAAATTGCTGTGGCGGTAATGGTGTAAACCTTACCGGCTGCCAATGGTGAATTTAATAGCAAGTTTACCCTGTCGAAACCCGGCGCAATGGCAACAGCACTAAACGGCACACCTATACCATCACTCACAGTATAACTGGCAGCAGTAGCCGCTTTTCCACTATCCAACGGTTCATCAAAAACCAGCGTAATATTTTTACTATCTATGGCATAAGCCCGTAGCAATTTAGGTGCCCCGATGTCTGCATTTACTGCATCCACCGAATTCTTTTTTCCCGGCGATCCTCCCCTTGTATCCGTGCTTGCTTTCCAGTTATTTATTCCGGTGCATGGGTTTTTTGTATCAATCATTTCCAACGTCCACCCTCCATCTTTTTTTAATTGATTCTGGTACCAGCCATCCCTGTAACTCACCGAATGAATTACTTTACCTTGGGGTGATCTTAAAAACAATTGTTCAGCCGTATTATCCAGCGAAGGGAAACTGCTAACAGTAATCGTATTTCCAAAAGCTGACATGCCAGCTACTGCACTGCCGGTGCATATAATTACAAAACTATCGGGCCGCAAAATAAATGAAGGCATGGGGCCACTCTGGCCCGTAGCATCACCAATCCGCCAACCCGATAAATTGATGGCAGAAGTAGAAGTATTTCTCAACTCAATCCATTCATTATTTGGTAAACTTACCTGCGGGGTTGGGTCAGCCATTATTTCATCTATCACCACATCGTATTGCTGCGGGGTGTAGAGAGCAAAATAAATAAAGGATACCACGCCATTGGCTATTGCATTTCCGGCAAGATCTTTTACACCATTTATTGTTAACTGATTATTTGCACCATTGGCAAAAGCATTGGCAAAAGCCAGGTGTACCAGTGCAGCATTGGCGGCATCCAATACCGCCGTAGCAGGCGAACCCAATCCGTTATTGGCCATATAATTTGCCACTACCTGGCTGCTGGTAATATCAAGTGGTTCATTAAATAATATATCAACTGCATTGGCAGAAAGTACAGAGGCCGATTGAATTACCGGAGGCACTATATCCGGCACGTAAGCCTTTACTTCTATATCATCAAAAAAATGGCGTTGAAAAAAACTGGCAGTACTTTGTTTAATGAATACACCAAAAAAAGCGGAAGTATTAAAAGTTGCGTCTGTTACAGCACCTTCAGATGCATAAGCATTACCGGTACCTGTAATATCTCTTGACAAAATCCACTGACTGGCAGCATCCCTCACTACTTTTATTTTTAAGGTATTGTTGCTGGTATTGGTTGTTCCATTGCTGCCATCTATAATTTTTGTTATGGTACCGCCGGATGCCTTACGGTATAGGCTTATTTCATCATCTGTATTTCCTATGCGGATAAAGTAGCCACTGGTTGTAATGGCTGAAAGATCGCTGGCAGAGGCTGTTAAATAAATATCAACATAATTGGTGGAGAATGTATTGAAGGTAAGGGTAACATTCATTTCCCATTGAGCGGTAGTAGCAAGTGTACTGGCTGTGCTGAGGTAATAGGTACTGGTTGCCACCAGGTTGTTACTCTGCAATTGCAAACCGGTATTTACTATCCAGTCGGCTGTACCGCCACCCCATACCGGGTTTGCAGTAAAATTGCCATCATCAAAATTATCAGTAAACTGTGCTTTACTTATTATAACGCTACACAAAAAAATACAGAGGCAAAAGGAAATTCTTTTCATCATATATACAGTAGTTGGCTTTAAAGATACTCACTTTATAGATGCAGAAATTTAGGTTGGCAGCAATATCATTGTCCCGGTTATGCAAATGAATTGCTCGTTAAGCAAGCCGGCTTATGGTTATAATAATTTTTTTAGGTTTATTAGTTTTACAAAAAATTGGTTAGTTAATAATTATAGTGTGGGAAAAGTTCCACAATGATATTAAGTACAAGAGTGCGACGCCACCGAAGTTTAATCAGGGTTCAATTGCCCGGACAAAAAAAATAAAAACACCATCAAAAAAAGTAACAGATAAAATTCACCCTCTCAGCAACAGCCTTACGAAAACAATTTTTTAATGAAGGTTTGGTCAATCAAAGCTTTGTGCCTATTTTTGTTTTACAAATGATAATCATTAAACATACAATTATTACCAAAAAACATTCCGGCACACGGGAAGGTTAATGAGTATTTTGTTTGTTGTACAATATGCAAAGCCTTCCGCAAAAACGGGAGGCTTTTAATTTTTATCATCCTATTAGATAACCTTAAAACAAAGTAAAAATGAAAGTAGCTGTAGTTGGTGCAACAGGATTGGTGGGCACTAAAATGTTGCAGGTGTTAGCCGAAAGAAATTTTCCGGTAACAGAATTAATTCCCGTGGCCTCCGAAAGATCGATTGGCAAAGAAGTGGAATTTAAAGGAAAGAAATATAAAATTGTTGGCTACGCAGAAGCGATCCTTGCACAGCCAAACGTGGCCATTTTTTCTGCAGGTGGCAGCACATCGCTGGAGCTTGCGCCCAAATTTGCAGAAGCCGGCATCACCGTAATTGATAACTCAAGTGCGTGGCGTATGGACCCTACTAAAAAATTAATAGTGCCCGAAGTAAATGCCGGTGTGCTTACCGCTGCTGATAAAATTATTGCTAACCCCAATTGCTCTACCATACAAATGGTAGTGGTGCTAAAGCCGCTGCATGATAAATATAAAATTAAAAGAGTGGTGGTATCTACTTACCAAAGCGTAACGGGTACGGGTGTAAAAGCGGTGGAGCAATTAAGAGCAGAACGAGCGAAAGAAATAAATGGCGAAAAAGCCACTTATGAAATGGCTTACAAATATCCCATCGACCTTAATGCCATTCCGCAGATTGATGTGTTCCTGGAAAATGGCTACACAAAAGAGGAGATGAAAATGACAAAGGAAACAGTGAAAATTATTGGCGACGAATCTATTAAAGTAACAGCTACTACTGTACGCATTCCGGTTATGGGCGGCCACAGCGAAAGTGTAAACATAGAATTTGAAAACGATTTTGACCTTGATGAATTGAGGCAACTGCTCAGCCAGGCGCCAGGTGTGGTGGTGCAGGATGATATCGCCAATTTTATTTATCCCATGCCTTTAACAGCACACGAAAAAGATGAAACTTTTGTAGGCAGGATACGCAGGGATGAAACCCAACCCAATACCCTTAATTGCTGGATAGTGAGTGACAACCTGCGCAAAGGAGCCGCCACCAATGCTGTGCAAATTGCGGAGTATTTAATGGAAAAGGGAATGTTGTAAAATATTTTTTTGTCCGAACAAAGGAGCATTGGTCAACATCGTTGTGTCACTCACTTGTACCGCATACCTATGTGGAACTTTTATTGACGTGATTTGTTGGTAGCAATAAAATAATATAGGGTTAAGTATTTACTTCGCAAACGAATAATGCGACGGCCTCGAATAAAAAGTGCTAGAAAATTTCAACATTATCCGTTAAGAAATCAAGGTTGTTTGAGCCGGGCATAAGCTTCAAAGTATCTTACTACTTGCGGCGAGTTCCTTGATTTTAGGATCATGTTGAAATTTTCAGCCTTTTTATTCGCAGCCTTGATTTTTTTTTGTTTCTTTTTTTTATCAAGAAAAAAAAGAAAATGAAGTCTAACACAAAGAGCAATGGCACTGAGAACTAAATACCCTAATCTTAAAATAATAAAAGGCCACCTTTAAAAGTGGCCTTTTATATTATATCCTGTTTATAAAAAAGTTGCCAACCTTTTAAAGGTTGGCAACTTACTAATACGTCAAATTATTTGTTCATTAATCTATAAAAAAAATAGCTCTTTACACAATCGTCCAGATCTCATTACCACGCAATAATTTATCTAAATCCCCTTTGCCCCTTTTAGCAATTACTTCCTCTATCTGCATTTTCATGCTGTCTTCATAACAGGCACGTTCGGTTTCGTAAAATACTCCGAATGGCCTTGGTAAATGGCCCGCCAGTTTTGGGTCATCAAACATACGCACCAGTATCTGTGCCTTGTAAAAATCATGGTCATCATGCACCCAGCAATCATCTGCACTTGCACCGCCTTCGCCAATGTCTATAATCACAGGTTTAAAGCCATCCAGTTTAATGCCCTTGTTTTGAGTGGTACCAAAAATTAAAGGCTTGCCTTGTTCCAAAAACAATACTTCATTGGGCTTGCTGCTTTTTTCTGTAAATATTTCAAAAGCGCCATCGTTAAATATATTGCAGTTTTGGTAAATCTCCAGGAAGGAAGAACCTTTATGTTCCTGCGCTCTCAATAACATAGCCTGCAGGTGTTTTGGATCCCTGTCCATTGTTCGTGCTATAAAGCTTGCATCTGCACCCATTGCCAGCGCCAATGGATTAAATGGATGATCAATGCTCCCAAAAGGAGTTGATTTTGTAATTTTATTTTCTTCTGAAGTAGGTGAATATTGCCCCTTGGTTAAACCATAAATCTGGTTGTTGAACAACAGCACATTTACATCAAAATTTCTGCGCAATAAATGTATGGTATGGTTACCACCAATGCTCAATCCATCCCCATCGCCGGTTACGATCCATACACTTAACTCGGGCCGGGCAGCTTTAAGGCCACTGGCTACAGCAGTTGCCCTGCCGTGAATGCTGTGCATTCCATACGTGTTCATATAATAAGGGAAACGGCTGCTGCAGCCTATGCCACTTACTATTACAATATTTTCCCGGGGAATACCAAGACCGGGCATTATTTTTTGAACCTGTGCCAAAATGGAATAATCCCCACATCCGGGGCACCAGCGTACTTCCTGGTCGGTGGCAAAATCTTTGGCGGTAAGCAGGGGTAATTTGGAAGCTGTCGTTAATATTTCACTCATAATAAGATGTTGTATTCAAATTTACGCGGCGTAAAGTTAAGAAAATGTTCATTGTTAACCAGCCATTTATATACGTGTTTTAAATCATTACTGTTAAATTGAATGGCCGAATGTTTTATTGCTGAATGAGCACCTCCCAATATTCAGCAGCACGGCGGGTGTGAGGTATAACGATGGTACCACCCACAATATTGGCTACTGCAAAAACTTCATACAACTCTTCGGTAGTAACGCCCAATTCATGTGCCTTTCCAAGATGGTAACTGATGCAGTCATCACAGCGTAATACCATGCTTGCCACCAGGCCAAGCAGTTCTTTAGTTTTAACATCCAATGCACCGGCAGCATAAGTATTGTTATCTAAATTCCATAAACGCTTAATTACCAGGTTATCCTTACTCAAAATAACCTCATTCATTTTGGTACGGTAGTCATTAAATTCTTTTACGAGTTCACTCATTGTATAATCTTTTTTAGAGATGATAATGTGCAAATTACTTCAGCCATTTTTGTAGTTTTTTCTTGCCTGCTCCGTTGTTAATCCTTTCCCTTCAATGATTTCCTTTCGTGCTTTTCAATTTTGTTTAGTACGATCAACCTGTCAATTGCATCATCTATAGTAAAATGCTCAGGTATATTCTTTATACTTTTAATAACTTCTTTGTTTGCTAACATATAATGAATGCATATCCTTAAAATTAAAAAAATAAAGCCAGGTCAACCTAATTTATTGAGTTTACTTATATAATGCAGGTAAGGACCCACATAGGTATATCGTACAAGAGTGCGACGCAACGATGCTTAATTGAAACACTCATGTTTGGACCCAAAGAAAAAATAATTTAAAAAGTAAAATTCACCATCTTATTTTCTACATCAAATCAGGCTTCACCCATCCTTCTTAAATACTGCATGGCAGCGCTTATTTCTCCATAAGAATAAGCATCGCCTAATTTTTGTTTTACCGGTGAAATGGCCAGGCTGTTTTTATTTTCTTCAATGGCCTTTATGATGATGGCCAGTTTTTCTTTGCTTACAATTTGATGAATATTGATTTCGCCGCTGAAAACAAAATGGCCGAGGTGCTCTTCAATGGTGCCTCTTTTTAATTCCCTTTGGGCTGCTATTTCATCAATATCTTTTCCTTCACGAAACAACTGCAGGCTAACCTGTTTTGTTTCGGTGGCTTTATCAGTTACACCTACTTTACGTTGGCGTTTTGCACCTTTCGCATTGATATTTGTTGTAAGGTTATGTGCCCTGCAATAGTCTATAATTTCATCTAAAAAGGCGGAACCATATTTATCAATTTTGATTTGTCCAAAGCCGGAAATTTTTTCAAGATCACTGGTAGTGAGTGGCAGATAGGTTGCCAGTTCTGCCAGTGTTGCATCCGAAAAAATAATGAAGGCAGGTACATTTTCTTTTTGTGCAAGCTGCTGCCTTACCGACTTTAAAGATTTAAACAGCTCATCATTTACCGCCTGCATTGCCGATGCATTTAATGCAGGCTCCTTTCTGGCTGTAACTGATTTTACAAGCATTACTTTAAGTTCGCCTTTTAAAACCTGCAGGCTTTTTTCATTTAATTGCAGTACAGGAAATTCACCTTCGCTCTGCTGCAGATAATTTAAATGTAACAGCTCCCGAATGTATTGCCGCCACTGATCCTTACTAATTTCTTTACCAATACCAAAAGTTTTTAACGACTGGTGTTCCTGTCGTGTGGTACTGCTACCCCGTAAAAGATGGATGATATAATTAATACCAAAGCGCTGGTTTACACGGCTTACCGCACTCAGTAATTTTTGTGCCTCAATGGTTGCGTCAACTTTTTCTTCATCGCTCAGGCATACATCACAGCTTCCACAAAAATCAGGGGCTGCTTCATCAAAATAATTTAATAAAAATTTTCTACGGCATTGGCGGGTTTCGCAGAGCGCTGCCATTTGGTCAAGCTTTTTCAGCATGATTTTACTCTGGGCTTCATTACCTTCTACCCGGGCAAAACTTTTTAATTTAAATACATCTGCACCACTGTAAAATAATACTGCTTCGCTGGGCAAACCATCCCTGCCAGCACGCCCTGTTTCCTGGTAATAACCTTCAATATTCTTTGGTAAATCTACATGTACCACATAGCGCACATTGCTTTTATTAATGCCCATACCAAAGGCAATGGTGGCCACTATAATTTTTATTTCATCTCTTAAAAATTTGTCCTGGTTGCTTTCTTTTATTTGTTTATCAAGCCCGGCATGGTACGCTGCTGCTGCATAGCCGTTGTCACGCAGATCTTCTGCCAGGCTTTCGGTGGAGCTTCTGCTAAGGCAATAGATAATGCCGCAATCCTCGGAGTGGGTTTTTAAATAATCCAGCAACTGTTGCAGATAATTCCGTTTGGGTTTTATAAAATAACTGATGTTGGGCCGGTTGAAAGAATTTTCAAAAACTTTGTAGGCAGATAAATCCAGTTTTGAAATGATATCCTGTTTGGTAAGTTGATCAGCAGTCGCTGTGAGTGCAATCACGGGCACATTAGGAAAATGCTTTTTTAACTGTCCCAACACCAGGTACTCCGGACGGAAATCGTGGCCCCAGTGACTGATGCAATGCGCCTCATCGATGGCAAACAATGATACATTCACATCCTTTAGATAATTGAGCAGGCTGTACTGACCAAGCAACCTTTCCGGTGCTACATACAATAATTTTAACCGGTTATTTGTAACCAGGTTTATTATTGCTGATTGCTCACTGGTGTTTTGTGAAGAGTTTAAAAAAGCCGCTGCTATACCATTTAATTTTAGTGCATCTACCTGGTCTTTCATCAGTGCGATGAGTGGCGACACCACCACAGTAACTCCATCAAACAACAATGCAGGCACCTGGTAGCACAATGATTTTCCGCCACCTGTAGGCATTAAAACAATGCTGTCATTTTTTGCCAATACATTTTCTATAATTTCCTGCTGGTTGTGCCGGAAATCTTCATAGCCAAAATATTGTTGAAGTGTTTGTTGAATATTGTACATGGTATTTGAAAGACCCTGTTAGCCGGCGGCAAGATAAAAAAAAGAAAACGGATGAAATTTTTCGTTTGAAAATAAATTACAAACAGAAAAATAATAAATGCGTTAAAGCCAATGCCAGCATGGCCTAAAACTTTACCTGATAAATAATTAACAAAAAATAATTTGGAAATATTGAACCGGGCCTTATACCTTTGCGCCAGTTCTTTAAATATAACTTATCAAGAAAGGCAGAGGGTAATGGCCCGATGAAGCCTTGACAACCTATCCCGGAACAACCCGGGAAAAGGTGCCAATTCCATCCCGTTTAATCGGGAAGATAAGTCAGACAATGCTCATAAATAACTCTTCAAAATATTAAAAGCTCATCTGATTTATCGGGTGAGCTTTTTTGTTGCCTGTATGTTACGCTGTAAAAAAATTCTTCACTTTCCTGGTAAGTAATTACAAAAAATATTCATTGCTATTTAATGCTCATTCATGTGTTGAATAGTAAATTTTATTATAAAAAACCAAGCATAAAAACAGGTTATGGAAAACAGTAAAAAATTAACAATCGGACTCTTTGGCTTTGGGGTGGTAGGCAAAGGTTTGTACGAAGTGTTACATCATACGCCCACTTTACAATCAGTAATAAAAAAGATCTGCATAAAAAATGTTGCCAAAGAAAGAAGCATTGCAGCAGGCAATTTTACGGATGATGCCAACCTGCTTTTAGATGATGAAGCCATCAATGTAATTGTAGAATTGATAGATGATGCCGATGCTGCCTTCATCATTGTAAAAAAAGCCCTGCAAAAAAAGAAGGCGGTGGTAAGTGCTAATAAAAAAATGATTGCCGAACATTTTGAAGAATTACTGCAATTGCAACAGCAATATCAAACTCCCTTTTTGTATGAAGCCTCTGTATGTGCCAGTATGCCCATCATTCGCAACCTGGAGGAATATTATGACAATGACTTTCTGCGTTCATTTAGAGGAATTATTAACGGCTCAACCAATTTCATTCTTTCAAAAATATTTAATGAGCAGCTTGAATTTAATGAAGCATTGCTATTAGCGCAACAGGCAGGCTTTGCGGAGAGCAACCCCAGCCTTGATATTGGCGGCTTTGATGCAGCGAATAAACTTTGCATTGTGCTAGCCCATTCCTTTGGGGTGATTGCAAAAACAGATGATTTTATTTTTTATGGGATAAAAAATATTTCGCTGCAAGATGCCGAAGTAGCAACAGAAAAAAAGTACAGCATAAAACTGGTGGCCAATGCACAAAAATTAAAAAATGGAAAACTTGCCACTTTTGTATTACCCCAATTTGTAACACATTCAGATGACCTCTATCATGTGCAGGATGAATTTAACGGCGTTATAACAGAAGGCAGTTTTGCTGACAAACATTTTTTTAAAGGCCGTGGTGCAGGTGCATTTCCCACAGCATCAGCAGTGTTGAGTGATATATCTGCATTGCGCTACAATTACAGGTACGAGTATAAAAAAATATATCATCAAACTGGTACTGAACTTACCAACGATTTTTATTTGAAAGTATTTATTAGTGTAGATGAGATAGCAAAAATTGACAGGGAAAATTTTGAGTGGATAGAAGAATGGCACAATGAATTCAACTCAAGCTGGCTCATTGGAGTGATACATGCTGAAAAATTATTTGCCAAAAACTGGTGGAAGCAAACAGGTGTTTCATTGATACTTTGTCCGGATGCTGTGGTAGAAGATATTGACTACAGAAATATAAGTAAACGCAGCCTGCAACTTGCAGGTGTTGTTTAATAAACTTCAAAAAAATAGCCCGCTTTACAACGGGCTATTCTATTCATTTGTTTCCAAAATATTATTGAGAAATATAATTGTGCAATAACGAAATGGTTTCCTTTTGTGCGGCGATAATTGCAGTAACCACATCAGTAATAGAAATTACACCGGTAACTTTTTCCCCATCTACCACAGGTAAATGCCTGATTTTTTTTCCACTCATCAATTCCATACAGGTCTCAATATTATCATCAGGTTTTACTGAAATTACATTCTCCGTCATAATCTCTTTCACCAGTGTTTCATGGCTATTTTTGCCCTTCAATATAATTTTACGGGCATAATCCCTTTCAGAAAAAATACCCAGTAATTTTTCATCTTCCATTATCAGTAGGGCGCCAATATTTTTTTCACCCATCGCTTTTAATGCATCATAAACTGTAACTGAGCTGGTTACAGAAAAAACTTTACTTCCTTTGGTTTGCAAAATGTCAGAAACTTTCATAATCAGTTTTTTGTATAGTTAAAGGGGTTAAACTTATAAAACCGGGTAAAACAAGCGTTGTTATGTTTGATATGAAGTTACTAAACTACCTGTACAAAATAAAAATAGATTTTTTCATTTTTATTTTATCAGTTTGAAGTTGCACAAGCGTGCAGATATTATATGCAATTTTGTTGAACAAACTGTAAAGCGCTGGTCAGCATCCTTGTGTCACTCACTTGTACGTTATACCATTGTGGAACTTGCCCACATTATAGGGAGCAATTGCATTTTCCATAAAAATCACAAGCATTCATGCCAAAAAGTGTATTTCAATAAACCACCCTTAAAGCTGCCAAAATATATACAGTACAAGAGGGCGATGCAACGATGTTCCTCAACGCTTCTCTGTTCGGACAAAAATTATTTTCGCATATTTTCATTGAAAAATTTTAATTAAAAATAATCTGCAACTGTGTTAAAATTTTCTTTATAAAATTTTTAAATAATTAGTCCACCAATTTGGTGGACTAATTATTTTACTATAGTTTTGGTGCATCATTTAAACTACCGGGAATAAAAGATAAACAGTCACGTGGCCGAGTGGTTAGGTTAAAGTCTGCAAAACTTTTTACGATGGTTCGAATCCATCCGTGACGTCAGGATTTATATTAGGATGCAATCGTAAAAGGGCATTATTTTTATATTGCCTTTTTTTTATGATGATTATTATTTTTCCAACACACGGAGCATTGTGCCATACAGTACTTCGGTACCGAGTGCCAGATCCTCATAAGATGCATACTCCAATGGGTTATGGCTGATACCATCTTTGCATCGTACGAATATCATTCCATAATCGCAGGCATAAGAAAGTGCCATTGCATCATGAAAGGGGCCACTCATTAATTCAGGCGCATTCAACCCCGCAGACTTACATTCGGAGTGAATAATTTCTTTTATCCAATCGGCACAATACCGTGGTTCATTGTTGGTATCTTCTGTAATAGTGTAAGTCAATGAATGTTTTTGAGTGATGGATCCGATCTGTTCCCTTAATTGTTTTTCATAACGATTGCGCCGCTCCAAATCAATATCTCTGAGGTCAACAGTAAAAACAACTTCCTCGGGAATAATATTTCTTGAAGCAGGAAAAACATTGAGTGTGCCCACCGTACCAACAGTAGGGGCACCGGGTATTTGGTTAGCAATCTGGTTGAGCGCAACGATAATTTCGGCAGCCCCCACCAACGCATCTTTACGAATGGACATGGGTACCGAACCGGTATGGCCCGCCATGCCTTTAAGCTTAACCGTTAGCCAGAGTGGCCCGGAAATTCCGGATACCACACCGATAGGATGATTAGCCAAATCCAATACCGGGCCCTGCTCAATGTGCAACTCAAGAAAACAAAAAATACTTCCTGCAGCATATTCCGATTCTTTAAATTTTGTAGGGTCACAACCAAAATCAATTAATGCTTTTTCACGGGTAATACCATCTTTATCTGTTCGCTGCAATTCTCCTTCTTCCAACCTTCCTAAAATACCTCTTGAACCAAAAAGCCCCTTGTTAAAACGCCAGCCCTCTTCATCAGCAAAAGAAATTACTTCAATACTTCTTTGTGGGGTGATACCATTTTCGGTTAGCGTTTTAACAGCTTCGATGGCACATAGCACACCAGCCACACCATCAAACCTTCCACCATAAGGTTGCGAATCCAAATGCGAACCCATCATTAAAACAGGCAATGCAGGATCAGTTCCGTTAAGCCTGCCAATCAAATTTCCAAAGTTGTCAATTCGTATTTTCATGCCAGCATCTTTCATCCATGAACCAGCTAATTCAAAAGCTTGTTTTTCCAGTGGTGTCATTGTTGGCCTGTAGGTACCGGTTTCGCCGATCTTACCAATTTCACTCATGGCTTCAAAATATTGATGCAGGCGGGTGGGGTTTATTTTCATTTATTGATGTTTATTGAGTTACCAATTTACTTCGTCTGTTAGTCATTTTCTTTTTTATAGTATCAAAACAGCATGCTATTTTTATGGCAATGCTTTTATAGTATCAAATAATAATTTCACAAAAGCTGCTCTATCCACGTCATATACAACTTCCACATTCGGTTCCTTTTTTAATAAGTTGTAGAAATCAACTACAGTAGCTCCGGTAGTTAGTTTGCCTGTTACTTCAATATCTACATG